>DATNNI010000551.1:0-18063 GCA_035601915.1 Xanthobacteraceae bacterium | reverse complement strand
GCGCACCGTGAAATCTGAGCGGCGTCACAATCTGCGCAGCGCGACTTCCTCGACCTCGTGGCTTTCGCCCTTTTTGAGAATGAGATCGGCGCGCGGCCGGGTCGGCAAAATATTTTCGCGAAGGTTCACGAGATTGATGCGGTTCCAGATCGACGTCGCGGTGTCGACGGCCTGCTCATCGGAGAGCCGCGCGTAGCGATGAAAATAGGATTTCGGATCGGCGAACGCGGTGCCGCGCAGTGCTAAAAACCGCTTGACGTACCACGACAGCAGCACGCCCTCATCGGCGTCGAGATACACCGAGAAATCGAAAAAATCAGACACGAACGGAACCGCTTTGCCGTCCTTGGGCAGGCGGCCGGCCTGCAGCACGTTGAGGCCTTCGACAACGAGAATGTCGGGCCGGTCGATCTCAATCAATTGGTTCGGAATGACGTCGTAGACCAAGTGCGAATAGACCGGCGCGCGCGCTGGCCGGCGGCCGGCCTTGATGTCGGAAAGAAAGCGCAGCAGCGTCGGCAAGTCGTAGCTTTCCGGAAAGCCTTTTTTCTCCATCAGCCCTTCGCGCTCGAGCACCGCGTTGGGATATAAAAAGCCGTCGGTCGTGATCAGGTCGACTTTCGGAACATTGGGCCAGCGCGCCAGCAACGCCTGCAGCACGCGGGCCGTCGTCGATTTGCCGACGGCAACCGAGCCACCGACGCCGATGATGTAAGGCATCTTGGCGTCTTCGGTGCCGAGGAAGCCTTGTTGCGCGCGGAACAGGCGCTGGGTGGCGGCGACGTAAAGCGATAAGAGCCGCGACAGCGGCAAATAAATTTCCTCGACCTCCGAGATATCGAGCCGGTCGTGCAGCGAGCGCAGCCGCATGATTTCGGCGGGTTCGAGCGTCATCGGCGTGTCTTCGCGCAGCTTCGCCCATTCGGCGCGCGAAAAAACGCGATACGGCGAGACATCCGGCTCGGTACGTTGCTCCATCGCGATCGCCCTTAGCCGCCTTTGCGCGCCGCTTTTTCGTCAAGCCCGGATTGGCGCGTCCGTTCCGCCAGCGCCGCTTCCACTTCGGCGAGCGAAACGCCGCGGGCGTGGAGCATAACAAGAAGATGGTAGAGCAGGTCGGCGGTCTCCGCGACCACCCGGTCCCGATCCTCGGCCACTGCGGCAATGGCGGCTTCGATCGCCTCCTCGCCGAACTTCTTGGCGCAATGATCGACGCCGCGATCAAGAAGCTTGCGCGTATAGGATTTCTCGGAACTCGCTTCGGCGCGGTCCCGGACTCGCTGTTCCAGATCGTGCAAGGTAAACGCGCTCATAGAAGGGCTTCCTTGGCCGCCTCCTTAGCATCTCTCCCGGCAACCGGGGAGAGGCGCTAGTGGTCCGATTTTAACATTCGCATCCCGCCTCGGCACGCTCTCGCGCGAATGCTAAAATCAAAGGACCACTCGCAAATTAGTCCCAGTGGAGCTTTGGATTTGACATTCGCTTTAAGAGCTAGCGGTTTGCCGGGTAGCGAATGTCAAATCCGCTCCACTGGGTAGGGGCGGCAACGACGTTAATTCAGGGCTTTTAGCTAAGAACCGCGATGGCCGCGCTTTATCTCGATTTCTGGTTCGATTTCGCCTCCACCTACTCCTACCCCGCGATCATGCGGGTCGGCGCATTGGCGCACCGGGAAGCCGTTGCCATTCATTTTCGTCCGTTCCTGCTCGGGCCTATTTTCAAGACGCAGGGATGGAGCACCTCGCCTTTCAACCTTTTTGCCGCCAAAGGCCGCAATATGTGGCGCGACCTGGAACGGACATGCGCCGGGCTCGGACTGGCGTTCCACCGGCCGGAGCCATTTCCTCAATCGAGCGTTCTCGCGGCGCGGATTGCCTTGGTCGGGCTAGGCGAGCGTTGGCGAAATGATTTTTGCCGCGCGGTCTTTAACGCCGAATTTGCCGAGGGGCGGCGCATTGACGAGCCGGAAACCATGCGCGGCATTCTTGCCGGCCTTTCGGCCGATGCCGCCGCGGTGCTTCAGACCGCGCAGACCGCCGCGATCAAAGATCGGCTGCGCGCGGAGACCGCGAAGGCGCAAGAGCTCGATATTTTCGGCGCCCCAAGCTTTCGCACTGCGGACGGCGAACTTTTTTGGGGAAACGACCGGCTTGAGGCGGCGCTCGCCTGGGCGAAGCGCGCCGGCTAAGCGCCGGTCCGATCAAGGATCAAGCCGCATGGCGAGACCGGCGCGCGCCATATATTCCTTGGCCTCGCGCACCGAGTGTTCGCCGAAATGGAAGATGGAAGCCGCCAGCACGGCGCTGGCGTGGCCGTCGCGCACGCCCTCAACAAAATGTTCGAGCGAGCCTACGCCGCCGGAGGCGACGACCGGTATGGTCACGGCATCCGCCACCGCGCGCGTCAGTGCGATGTCGAAGCCTTTTCGCGTGCCGTCACGATCCATGGAGGTCAGCAGGATTTCGCCGGCGCCGAGCGCGGTAACCTCGCGCGCATACTCGATCGCGTCGAGGCCGGTCGGATGGCGGCCGCCGTGGGTAAAGATCTCCCAGCGGTCGGGCGCCGGATCTTGCGAAACTTTCTTGGCGTCAATGGCAACGACAATGCATTGGTCGCCAAATTTCTCCGCCGCTTCCTTGACCAAAGCGCGGCGCGCGACCGCCGCGGTGTTGATGGACACTTTGTCCGCGCCCGAAGCGAGCAGCACGCGAATGTCCTCGACAGTGCGCACGCCGCCCCCGACGGTCAGCGGCATGAAGCACGCTTCGGCGGTACGCTGCACCACATCGAGCATGATATCGCGGTCCTCGTGGCTCGCGGTAATGTCGAGGAACGTCAGCTCGTCGGCGCCGGCATTGTCGTAGGCGATCGCGGCGGCTACCGGATCGCCGGCGTCGCGCAGATTGACGAAATTGACCCCTTTGACGACCCGGCCGTCTTTCACGTCAAGACAGGGAATGACGCGGACCTTGAACATTTTCAAGCCGTCCGCGCCACGCCGATCAGCGTGAGTGCCTCGGCGGCGTCGAGCCTGCCATCATAAAGCGCGCGGCCGACGATGGCGCCGGCGAGCTTTTGCGCCCGCGCCGCGAGCAGCGCACGCACGTCGTCGAGCGAGGCAAAACCGCCCGACGCGATGACCGGAATAGACAGCGCGGCGGCAAGGGCAATCGTCGCGTCGAGATTAAGCCCCTTGAGCATGCCGTCGCGCGCAATGTCGGTGTAAACAATCGCCGCAACCCCGGCGTCCTCGAAGCGGCAAGCGATCTCAAGCGCGGCTAGCTCGGACGTTTTAGCCCAGCCCTCGACTGCCACCTTGCCGTCACGCGCGTCGAGCCCGACCGCGACACGGCCGGGAAATGCTTTGGCGGCCTCCTTGACCAGCGCCGGGTCGCGCACCGCCGCCGTGCCAATAATCACCCGCGCAACTCCCTTGCCGAGCCAGGCTTCGATGGTCGCGCGGTCGCGAATGCCGCCGCCGAGCTGGACTGGAATCCCGACCGATTTCACAATTTGCTCAACCGCTGGCGCATTGATCGGCTTGCCAGCAAAGGCGCCATCGAGGTCGACAATATGGAGATATTCGAAGCCTTCGTTTTCAAAAAGACGCGCTTGGGCGGCAGGATTGTGCTCGAACACAGTCACTCGCGCCATGTCGCCCTGTTCAAGGCGCACACATTGGCCGTCCTTAATGTCGATGGCCGGGAAGAGAATCACGGCGTCCACTTCAGGAAATTAGCGATCAGCGCCAGGCCGAGCTTTTGGCTCTTCTCCGGATGAAATTGGGTACCGACAATATTGTCGCGCGCCACAATGGCCGTGACCGGGCCGCCGTAATCGGCTTGCGCGACAAGATCGGCGCGGTTCGTCACCTTCAACTCGTAAGAGTGAACGAAGTAGGCGTTGAGGCCGTTGACACCGAGCGGCAAGCCTTTCACCAGCGCGTGCTCGCGGGCAAGTTCAAGTGTATTCCAACCCATATGCGGGATTTTCAGTTTCGGATCGGACGGCGCGATTCGGTCCACCTCACCCGCGATCCAGCCTAGGCCTTCGGTAACCTCATATTCGCGCCCGCGCTCGGCCAAGAGCTGCATGCCGACGCAGATGCCGAAAAACGGCCGCCCGCGCTTATTCACCGCTTCATCAAGCGCCGCGATCATGCCGTCGATGGCCTCGAGGCCGCGCCGGCAATCGGCAAAAGCGCCAACGCCGGGGAGCACCACCCGATCGGCCGACGCCACCGCATCCGGATCGCGCGTCACCACAATCGTCTCGCTGGCGCCGGCATCGCGCGCCGCGCGCTCAAACGCTTTCGCGGCCGAATGCAGATTGCCCGAACCGTAATCGACAATCGCGACACTCACCGGCTGCCGCCTCTGGGCTCCGGGAACAGGCCGATAATGTCGTGCGACTGGGTAAGCGGCGGCGACCTGGACGGAACCGGCGGCGGCTCGGTGCGCCCGATTGGGGCGCCGCGCACCCAGGCGTCATAGAAGCGCCGTTCCGCGTCTTCCAGATCATAACCACTGACAACGCCGATATTCTTCCAGCCACGGCGCGCGAGCGAAAACCGCCGCAATGACGCGGCCTCGACCGCGACCAAAATCGATATCAAGAGCTGCACCAGAATAATGCTGCCGGTGCCGAACCCAGCGTAATGCATGGCATTTTCGATGGCGATCGCAGCCACGGCGTAGATCAGAAACACGAGCCACAATCCGCGCCACAGCAACCACAACGGCGTCAGCAAAAACGCCCAGACGTAAACACCGTCGCGCACGAAAACGAAACCCTCCGGGTCCGGCAGGTCCGCGGTCGCGCGCAACGGCGGTTCATGAACCGTGAAAACAGGCATGGCTTTCTTCCAGTGCTCGTACCAAGGCTTCGGGAGCCGGCGACAACTCAGCCGCTGAGCGTGCCCTTGGTCGAGGGCACTTCATGCGCGGCGCGCGGATCGATGGCAACCGCCGCCCGCAGCGCACGGGCCAAGCCCTTAAAGCATGATTCCGCAATATGGTGATCGTTGGTGCCATAAAGCGTTGCGACATGCAGGGTCACGGCCGCATTTATGGCGAAGGCCTGGAACCATTCCTGCACTAATTCGGTGTCGAACGGGCCCACCTTGTCGCGCACGAATTCCGACTTGAAGACCAGGAATGGCCGGCCGGAAATGTCGATCGCGACGCGGGTGAGCGCTTCGTCCATCGGCACGTGCACGTCGGCGTAGCGGGTTATTCCCTTCAGGTCGCCGAGCGCCTGCCGCACCGCCTGGCCGAGCGCAATGCCGACATCTTCGGTGGTGTGGTGCTGGTCGATGTGCAGATCGCCCTTGGCCTTGATCTCCAGATCGATGCGGGAATGCCGCGCCAGCAATTCGAGCATGTGATCGAGAAAGCCGATACCGGTGGCGATGGACGCGCGCCCCTCGCCGTCGAGGTTAACCGTAACCTCGACCGCGGTTTCTTTGGTGGTCCGTTTCGCCGAAGCCGTGCGCATAATCTTCTCCGCAACGCCGCGCCTTTTATCAGGGCTTTGGCCGCTTCGCCAATCGCCCGGGACGCGCAATTGCAATGAAGGGGGCCAAGTCCTAGATCATGCCTAAGCGAAGGCTCCCCGGCACATGCAATCATCGAATTCCGGCCCCTCCGGCCTATGGCACGGCACCACCATCTTGACTGTCCGCAAGGGCGGCATCGTGAGCGTAGGGGGCGACGGCCAGGTTTCCATCGGCCAAACCATTGTCAAAGCCAATGCCCGGAAGGTTCGCCGTTTGAGCGGCGGCGAGGTGATCGGCGGTTTCGCCGGCGCCACGGCCGACGCCTTCACCCTGTTCGAGCGGTTGGAAGCGAAACTCGAACAATATCGCGGTCAGCTCATGCGGGCGGCCGTCGAATTGGCCAAGGACTGGCGAACCGACCGCTTTCTCCGCCGCCTGGAAGCGATGATGATCGTCGCCGACAAGGACACATCGCTGGTGCTGACCGGCACCGGCGACGTGCTGGAGCCGGAGGCGGGCATCGTCGGCATCGGATCGGGCGGCAATTACGCTCTCGCCGCGGCGCGCGCGCTCATTGACGGACCACTCGATGCCGAGGCGATTGTGCGCCGTTCGCTCGACATCGCGGCCGACATTTGCGTTTACACAAACCGCAACGTCACCGTCGAGACACTTAAAGGCGCCTGACGGTATGCGGTAAATGAGCGATTTTTCTCCACGCGAAATTGTTTCCGAACTCGACCGCTTCATTGTCGGTCAGGCCGACGCGAAGCGCGCGGTTGCCATTGCGTTGCGCAATCGGTGGCGGCGGTTGCAATTGGATGAGCGGCTGCGCGAGGAAGTACTGCCGAAGAATATTTTGATGATCGGGCCGACCGGCGTCGGCAAAACAGAAATTGCGCGCCGCCTTGCCAAACTTGCCGGCGCGCCCTTTCTCAAGGTTGAAGCGACGAAATTCACCGAAGTCGGCTATGTCGGCCGCGACGTCGAGCAAATCGTGCGCGATCTGGTCGAGATCGCCATCACGCTGACCCGTGAACGCAAACGAAAAGACGTCCATGCCCGCGCCCAGCAGGCGGCCGAAGGCCGCGTGCTCGATGCGCTGGTTGGCGCCAACGCCAGCGCCGCCACCAAAGACGCTTTCCGCCGCAAGCTGCGCGCCGGCGAACTCAACGACAAGGAAATCGAAATCGAGGTGCAGGCTTCCGGCGGCATGCCGCTATTCGAGATTCCGGGCATGCCGGGCGCGCAAGTCGGCGCCATTTCGATGGGCGACATTTTCGGCAAGCTCGGCGGCGGACGCACCAAAACGCGGCGCGTCACTGTCGGCGATTCTCACGACATTCTGATCAACGAAGAATCCGACAAATTGCTCGACACCGAGCAACTGACGCAGGAGGCGATCAAGGCGGTCGAGAATAACGGCATCGTTTTTCTCGATGAGATCGACAAGATTTGCGCGCGTGACAGCCGGGTCAGCGGCGACGTGTCCCGCGAAGGCGTGCAGCGCGACCTCTTGCCCCTGATCGAAGGCACCAACGTCGCCACCAAGCACGGCACGGTGCGCACCGACCACATTCTGTTCATCGCATCGGGCGCTTTTCACACCGCCAAGCCGTCCGACCTGTTGCCCGAACTGCAAGGCCGCTTGCCAATCCGCGTGGAACTAAAACCGCTGACGCGAGACGATTTCCGCCGCATCCTCACCGAGCCGGAAGCCTCATTGATCAAGCAATATATCGCGCTGATGCGAACCGAAGGGGTGACGCTCGAATTCTCCGAGGATGCCATTGATGCGGTCGCCGACACGGCGGCGGCGGTCAATTCCAGCGTTGAGAATATCGGCGCGCGCCGGCTGCAAACCGTGATGGAACGTGTACTGGACGAGGTGTCATTTGCCGCGCCGGACCGCTCAGGCGAGACCGTGAAGATCGATGCCGCCTACGTCGAGCAGCATATCGGCGATCTGGCGAAGAACGCGGATTTGAGCCGGTTTATTCTTTAGGGCGCGAGGACTTTCGGGATCATGCTCTGGGCGACGGATCGTCGGAAGGAACGACGGTCGGAGCCTGCCGTTCGTGGGCGAGCTCGCGAATTAGCACCATCCACTTTTCGACTTGGGCCAACGCCTGGTCTGATGGCTCGGGGCGGCCCGACCCCGGCATTGACGGTGGGCCGCTAGAACTCGTCTCCGACATGGCCGGATTATTGCCAGCAAAGAAGACGTTTTTTCGCCAGTAAAGCGGCGCCAAATCCAGTTTTGTGATGGATAGGGTTAACGGATGCTTACCGGCCGCGCCGCAGCCTGACGTAGAGCGCGCCCTGCCCGCCATGCGCGATATGGGCATCTTCCACGCTGACGACGAACGGCCGAAATTCCGGCAGCGACAACCAGATAGGCACTTGACGCCTGAGCACCCCCGGCTCGGCGGGCTCGGCATAATTGCCGCGTGCCGGCCGGCTTCGCGCCGTTCCCTTGCCGGTGACGACAAGCACGACTTTTGCGCCGGCCGCCTGCGCGCCCTTAAAGAAACGCAAAAGTGCCGCGTGCGCGTCTTTTTGCGTGAAGCCGTGCAGATCAAGCCGCGCCTCGATCGGCGTACGTCCGCTGGCAATGCGCTGTTTGGAGCGGCGATCGAGCGGCGCAAGCGGCGGCGGTTTTTCTGCTGCGGCCGGAGCGCCGCGCACCGGGCGGGGGTCGGAGGCGGGCGCGGAAATGTCTGTGGTGCCGGCTTGGTCTTCCGTTTTTGGACGCTTCCTTGCATGCCGCAGGGGCGTGATGGAGCGCGCAATGCCGGACCACAGCGCCTCCTCTTCATCGCTTAATGAGCGCCGGCGGCTCACCATTTCCGCCGTGATGTTGCTTTGGGCTTAGGTTTGAAACTCGGCGATACGACCGGCTTTACCGGTGGCATGGGCACGTCTTCGGCCGCCGGATCGGCCATCGCGTCAGCGCCCATTTGCGCAAAGACGCCGGTCGGACGTTCCGGCGGCAGCGGGATATTTTGCGCCGCGGTGACCGGATCGACTTCACGCGGCACCAGCATCACGAATTGTCCGGTGTTGCGGATGCGCCCGGCCATGCGCCCGGCCTCGTCGCCGGCGCCGAAGTAAATATCGGCCCGCGCCGGTCCGACAATAGCGGAGCCGGTGTCCTGCGCGAAAACCAGCCGGCGAAATTTTGTCCCTGCCTTGTCGTTGGTGATGGGCAGGTCGGCGGCGATAAAAAACGGGGTGCCGTAGACGTGCAACGACCGATCAACCGCGATGGAGCGGCCCGGCATCAGCGGCACGCCCTGGCCGCCAACGGCTTCGTCCTCGTTCGAGAGATCGGTTATTCGAAAGAACACATAACCTTTGTTTAGGCGCCGCACTTCCGTGGCTTGATCGGGGTTGGCTTCCATCCAATCGCGAATGCGCTGCATCGAAACTTCGTCTTTGGTGAGAATTTTACGCTCGATGAGCGCGCGGCCGACGGCCGTATAGGGCCAGCCGTTATGCGAATCGTAGTTGACCCGCAAAATCGCGCCATCTTCGAGCCTGACGCGCGCTGATCCCTGGATTTGCGCGAACAAAACATCGAGCTCATTGCGCAGATAGCAGATTTCCAGATGCCAGCCGTCGAGCGCCCCTTCTTCGATCTCGCCGCGATCATAGTAGGGCACTATTTTCCGGCGGCCGACGCGGCGGCCGACTTTGACCCCCTTGCTCGGAAAAGCATCGCCGAGCTTTCGCCGCCCGGAGATCGCAAGATTGGGCGGCCGGCGGTAGAGCGGCGCTTGGAATTCTCCCGTCGGCACCCGCGAACCGTCGATGATCGGTTCGTAATATCCGGTGAGGAACCCGTCGGTTTCGCCAAGTTTGCTGATGCGTAGCGGCCGGAAATTGTCCTCGAAGAACTTGCGCGCGCCGTCCTCCTCGAGCGGAACGGCGGCAAAACCCCGGGCACAGATGAGTTTCAGCGCGTCGACAATCTGGCCAGGAGTCGCCGACTTGAGCGCACGGCAGCTTTCCAGAAAGGCGGCAAAGGCGGTGGCGTGATCGTCGTTGGCCCAGCCATCAAGGCTTGCCCAGCTCACCGGCTCATACTGGGTGTCGGGAAATTTGATCGGCTCGCGCTCGGCGCCGTGACTGGCCGTGGCGACGCCTGAACAAGCCATCGCGAACGCGATGACGAACGCGAAACGGGGAACGGACATCACCCTCACTGTCCGGCTTCGGTAGCGATGACCTTCCAGTTGGGATCGCGCGAGGACACGTCCCGCGCAAATGTCCAGACATCGGTGACATCGGTCACCTTTTCGGCATTGCCCTCGATCACGGCGCCGGATCTGTCGCGGGTTGCAGTGATGAGCTTGGAGACGAAGCGGATCGTGATCTGCGCGGTACGGGCGCGTAACTCAGCGGCGGTTACAGTGGCGCCGTCGAGCGAGACGAAACGTGTTTCGGCGGTTTCGCCGCGGCCCTCGCGCTCGCCGATCGCGGCGTCAAAACCGTCATAGACTTCGCGCGAGAGCAGGTTGCGCAGTTGACGGCGGTCGCCTTCGGCAAAGGCGGTAACGACCATCTCGTAGGCGGCGCGGGCCCCGGTAACGAAGTGCTGGACGTCGAAAGTCGCATCGGCCGAAGTGATGGCGTCGAGCCCGGTGGCTGTGCTGGATCCGCTGTCGGCCACGCCTTTCCAGCGATCCACCGGCACAGCAGGTACATCGACCGATCGTGCCGGCGCGGGCTCCGCTGTCGGACGGGGCGGCAAAGTCACGACCTTATCGGCTGCGGGTGTGCGAACCTCGCGAGCGGAATAGGGATCATAAGGCGGACGCTCGCGCCCGGTCCGCTGCCCCAAGACGCTGCGAAGGCGGAGAAAAATAAAAACCGCCAGCGCCAGGAAGATGATGGTGTAGATATCGAACACGTCTCAATTCTCTCGGCGTCTCAAGACGGCACGGCGAACCCCGGAAGCGATTTCAAGTAGCAAATCCGCAGGGCACCCGGTCCCCTATTCATGTAGGCACGCAAGGGGAACCATCCAGTAGCCGCCGTCGGATATAAGCGTGCCGGCGGCTGAAGCTTAGACGATCGGGGCTGCCGGGCCAACATCGGAAGCAAATTCCACCGATCACCTTTAATAGACTCCACTAGTACGGCGAATTGGCGGCCGAGGAGACGACGTGAATACGGCCGGCAAAACCCTGCCACCGCTTGGAATTGCCGGGCCGGGCCCCGCCATTGTCCGTTCCGGACGGCTATGTTAGCCAGACCTTAAGCCTGCGAGGGAGAAAGCATGTCGGCCACAAACGGCGGTCCTCAGCCGCAGGCGGCGCCTCACATCGGCGTGCTTGCCCAATACGTCAAGGACTTCTCGTTTGAAAACCCGAATGCGCCGCGTTCGCTGGCGCCGACCGGGCAGCAACCGAGCATCAACATCCAGGTCAACGTCGACGCCGCCCCGATGAGCGCCACCGATTTCGAGGTCAATCTGCGCCTCGAGGGCAAGGCAGAATTGGCCGGCCAATCGCCAACGATGCTGTTTAGCTTCGAGCTGGTTTTCGGCGGACTGTTCCGAATTCAAAATGTGCCGGCCGAAAGCACGCAGGCGATCGTATTGATCGAGTGTCCGCGCCTGCTGTTTCCGTTCGCGCGGGAAATTGTCGCCACTGCGACGCGAAACGGCGGCTTTCCGCCGCTCCTGCTCGATCCGGTCGATTTCGTTGCGCTTTACCGCCAGCGGCTTGCCGCCGCGGCGCCGCCGGCGTCGCAGCCGGTCAACCCAAACTGATGTAGTCGAGCCAAATCGCGCTTTCGCCCAATTCGGCGAGAAACGCGCGGTGGGCGGCTCGTTCCTCGACCGACAAGACCGGGACCAGCGGCATCGGCCGCACGCGTACGATAATGGGTTCGCCGGCGACCCGGCCCGCAATCGAGGCTTGCGCCAAAACGAGTTGCGCCTGCCGCATCCCTGTCAGCTCGACATACACCTCGGCAAGCAATTCGGCGTCGAGCAGCGCGCCGTGCTTGGTGCGGCGGGAATTATCTATGCCGTAACGCGCGCAAAGATCATCCAGCCGGTTTGAGCCGCCGGGATGCTTGCGGCGCGCGATCAGCAACGTATCGACCAGGCGCTCGCGCCCGAGCGGCGGCCGGCCTGCGCGCTCGAACTCGGCGTTCAAAAAACCGAGATCGAAGGCGGCGTTATGGATGACGAGTGGCGCATCGCAGAGAAAGGCGACCAGATCGTCTGCCGCCTCGGCAAAAAAAACTTTGTCCTTGAGAAAGTCCTCGCTCAGCCCATGAACGGCGAATGCTTCGGCCGGCATGCCGCGTTCCGGGTTGAAGTAGCAATGAAACGTCTGGCCTGACGGGATTCCGTTGACGAGCTCGATGCAGCCGACCTCGACCAGGCGGTGCCCGTCCAGCGGATCGAGGCCTGTGGTTTCCGTGTCGAGCACGATTTCGCGCATAAATTTCCAACCGTCCGGCAGAAGCGCGCTTTACGAATCACGGGCGCGTTTCGGCATTGTAGCGATAAGGCGTAAAATGTCGCGCACCTGGGCGCGGGCGTGATCGAACGATTGCGAAGTGTCCACGACAAAATCGGCGCGCTGGCGCTTTTCCCCATCGGGCAACTGCTTGGCAAGCAGGGCGGTGAATTTTTCCTCAGTCATGCCGGGCCGTTCGAACGCCCGCCGGCGCTGCATGTCGGCGGGCGCCGACACGACGACCACCGCATCGCAAACCCGCTCGCCGCGGGTCTCGAAAAGAAGTGGCACGTCGAGCAACACGGCTTTCGCTTTATTCGCCCGCGCGTCGGCCAAAAATTTCTCTCTGCGCGCGGCGACCAGGGGATGCACAATGGATTCGAGCCGCGCCAGCGCCGCGTCATCACCCAGCACCAAAGCCGCCAGTCTTGCCCGATCGACCTTGCCGTCGACGAGGGCGCCCGGAAACGCTCGGTCGATTACCGGCACCGCCTCGCCGGCGTAGAGCTCGTGGACCACCGCGTCGGCGTCATAAACCGGAACGCCTTGTTCCGCGAAAAATTTCGCGGTCCGCGATTTGCCCATTCCGAGCGAACCGGTGAGGCACAGCACGAAGGGCCGTTCGTTGCTCATGTCATGAGGCTGCCTTGGCGGCGCAGAAAATCGAGCGTCGGCAGCAGCGGTAATCCGAGAATGGTGAAGTAATCGCCTTCAATCCGTTCAAACAGCTGGATGCCAGGCCCTTCGAGCTGGTAGGCGCCCACGCTCGCAGTCACCGCGGCGCCGGCGATGTCGAGATAGCGATCGAGAAACTCATCGGAGAACGAGCGCATGGTCAGCCGTGCCGTGTCGGCATGATGAAACAACGCGGCCCCGTCCTGCACCAGGGCGACCGCCGAGTGAAGCTCATGCGTGCGGCTGGCAAAAGCGCGAAGCTGCAGCCGGGCGGCGGCGCGATCCGCCGGCTTTGCAAAGCGCTGGCCATCGAGTGTCATTATTTGGTCCGCGCCGAGCACGAGTCGCCCGGGAAAGGATTCCGCGACCAGCGAGGCCTTGGCGCGCGCGAGCAGCGCGGCAATTCCCGCCGCCGGCATTGATGAAGCTTCGGCTTCCAGACGCCGTTCGTCGATATCGGCCACATGCACCGTGACCGGAATGCCGGCAGCTTCGAGTAACGTCCGCCGCGCCGCGCTGCCCGACGCCAGCACAAGCGATTGTGCGGAAAGCCACACGGCCATCGCCTAAGACGCCAGGTGCCGGCGCCGATCAGTCAAAAGCGCAAGCACCGCCGCCGCGGTCTCTTCGATGGAGCGCCGGGTCACATCGATCAAGGGCCAATTATGCTTGGTGCACAGGCGGCGTGAAGCGGCCAGTTCCTCGGCAACCGCTTGCTGGTCGATATACTTGTCGCCTTCGCGGTGCGCCTTCAGGCCGAGCAAGCGGTTTTGCCGGATTTGCACAATGCGTTCCGCCGACGCGAAGAGGCCGACCACCAACGGCCGCTTGAGACCTTCGATGCCCGGCGGCAGCGGAATGCCCGGCACCAACGGTATATTCGCTGTCTTTACGCCGCGGTTGGCGAGATAGATCGACGTCGGCGTTTTCGAGGTCCGCGATACACCGATCAACAAAACATCGGCCTCTTCCAGGTCGCCGGCATACTGTCCGTCGTCATGCATCATCGTGTAGTTCAGGGCATCGATGCGGCGGAAATATTCGGCATTGAGTGTGTGCTGAGCGCCGACTTTATGCGTCGATTCGGCGCCCAAATACGATTGGAACAAGTGCAAGACCGGACCGAGAATTGACATGCAGGGCAAGCCGAGCGCGCGACATTTCTCTTCCAGCTTGGCCGCCAAGTTGTCCTGCAACAACGTGTAAAGCACAATTCCAGGCGTCTCTTCGACATCGGCCAGGACCCGGTCAAGTTGCTTCAGCGTGCGAATGAGCGGATGCACATGCTCGACCGGAAGCATTTTCGCGTATTGCGCCGTCGCCGCGCGAGCAACCGTGATTAACGTCTCGCCGGTCGAATCCGAGATCAAATGCAGATTGAAATGACCGGCGGGCAACGTCATCGGGGGCTGTATAACCTGTTAGCGAAAGGGGAGAAGGCCACGCCTTTGGCCCAGGTGCAAGAACCTTCGGCCTTGAGGCTCAAAGTTCCTCCACATTGTCGCCGGCGGGATGCGAAAAGACCGCCGGCAAGCGGCAACGACGATTATGTGGACAGCCGGAGGACAATTAGACGGGCGACGGCAAAGAAATATAAGCCGCACGCTTTTTTCTCGCGCATCACCTCGGCTCTATCCCCACCGGTGAATATGTGGGCGGCGACGAAATGAAATGTGGGGAGCGATGCGTGACCGCAATCCACGCACCAGTAACTACAACAGAGTCTTTATAGATTTATTTAGTTTAAGAACTGGCCTATGACGGCGATCGATGGACAAGCCGCTTCTCCGAGTTCTCACCGGTCATCGCCAAGAAGTTCCGCCGATCTGGCTGATGCGGCAAGCCGGAAGATATTTGCCGGAATATCGCGAGCTGCGCCGCAAGGCCGGAAACTTTCTTGAACTGTGCTTTAATCCGGAGCTTGCGGCCGAAGTGACGCTGCAACCGATCCGCCGGTTCGGCTTCGACGCTGCAATCTTGTTTTCTGACATTTTGGTGATACCGCACGCGCTTGGGCAGCGCGTCAGTTTCGAAGAAGGCGAGGGACCGCGTCTCGACGCGATAAACGATCCTGCCGCGCTTGGTCGATTGCGGCGCGAGATCGATCAGCAATGTTTAGCGCCGGTTTACGACACGATTGCGCGCGTGCGGAGCAACCTGCCGGCTGGAGTTGCGCTTATCGGATTTTGCGGCGCGCCTTGGACGGTCGCAACCTACATGATCGCCGGTGTGGGAACGACGGACCAGGCTCCGGCAAGGTTGTTTGCCTACCGCTTTCCCGAAGCGTTTGCCGCGTTGATCGATGTGCTGGTGGAAGCTTCGGCAAGCTATTTGATCCGGCAGTTCGCCGCGGGCGTCGAAGCCGTGCAAATTTTCGACACTTGGGCGGGAATTTTGCCGGCGGGCGAGTTTGAACGTTGGTGCGTAAAACCCTGCGCGCGGATTGTTGAACGTGTGCGCAAAGAAATTCCGGACGCGAAAATCATCGGCTTTCCGCGCGGGGCGGTGTCGGGGTTGCGGCATTTCCTCAACGAGGTCGCCGTCGATGCTGTCGGAATCGATTGGACGGCGGAGCTTGGTTTTGTCCGCGATCAGATTCAGCCGCTGCGGCCAATCCAGGGTAATCTCGATCCGTTGGTGCTGCGGGCCGGCGGTGCTGCGCTCGATCAATCGATCGATGCGATCCTCGCGGCCTTTTCATCCGGACCTTTCATTTTCAACCTCGGTCACGGTGTGGTGCCCGATACGCCGATCGCACATGTTGAGCAGCTTCTGGCGCGAGTTCGCGGCGCGGCGCACGGCTGAAGAACTTTAATCGAGCGGCAGGCGGAGACGACAAGTGGACATCTACGCGTGGCTAAAAGCCATCCACATCATTGCCGTGATCGCCTGGATGGCGGGGATGCTCTATTTGCCGCGGCTGTTCGTCTATCATTGCGCAGCCGAGAAGGGCTCGGTTCAATCGGAAACCTTCAAGGTGATGGAACGGCGGTTGCTCCGCGCGATCATCAATCCGGCGATGATCGCGACGTGGGTTTTCGGCCTGTCGCTGGCGTGGCTCGGGCCTGATTCTCACTACGGATGGTTCGCCTCGGGCTGGCTTCAGGCCAAAATCGTCCTGGTTCTGCTCATGTCGGCCGCGCACGGCCTATTCGCCCGCTGGGTCAAGGATTTCGCCGCCGACAACAACCGGCATTCTCAGAGATTCTACAGGATTATCAACGAGGTACCAACCGTGATCATGGTCCTGATCGTGCTGTTGGTGGTCTTGAAACCGTTCTGATCCAGGGCGGTTTTTAAGCAAACTCTGTTTCGCCTCTTGCCTGAAGTCCCGTCTTTTCTTATATTTGCGGCATCCCACCGAACGTAGGCGGATGCAGTCGAGTTCTGGCTCCATAGGAATCGGAGCCTCCTGATGCATCGGGACCGGGGTCGTAAAGCCCCTCGCGCCCGTGGACCTGCGACCTTCTCTCTCCCTCGCCAGCGACGCGTTTTTCCCTCCGAACCGCTGGCCCAATTTCCGTAGGAATTCCCCATGCGGGAAATGAAACTCCAAGAACTAAAAACCAAGACTCCAGCCGAACTCGTTTCCTTTGCCGAAGAGCTCGAAGTCGAGAACGCCTCGACCATGCGCAAGCAAGAGCTGATGTTCGGCATTCTCAAACAGCTGTCCGCGCGCGAGACCGACATTGTCGGCGAAGGCGTTGTCGAGGTGCTGCCGGATGGCTTCGGCTTCCTGCGCTCGCCGGAAGCAAACTATCTGCCGGGCCCGGACGACATTTACGTTTCGCCCTCGCAGATTCGCCGCTTCGGCCTGCGCACCGGCGACACCATTGACGGCCACATCCGCAGCCCCAAAGAGGGCGAGCGTTACTTCGCGCTGCTCAAGGTCAACTCACTCAATTTCGAGGATCCGGAAAAAGCCCGCCACAAGGTCAATTTCGACAACCTGACGCCGCTCTATCCGGACGAATGGCTGAAGATGGAATACGAGGATCCGACCAAGAAGGATCTTTCCGCGCGCGTCATCGACATTGTCGCGCCGGTCGGCAAGGGCCAGCGCGCGCTGATCGTGTCGCCGCCTCGCACCGGCAAGACCGTGCTGTTACAGAACATCGCTCACTCGATCACGCACAATCATCCCGAGTGCTACCTGATCGTGCTGTTGATCGACGAGCGGCCGGAAGAAGTCACCGACATGCAGCGCTCGGTGAAGGGCGAGGTCATCTCCTCGACCTTCGACGAACCGGCCGTGCGTCACGTTCAAGTCGCTGAGATGGTGATCGAGAAGGCCAAGCGCCTGGTCGAGCACGGCCGCGACGTGGTGATCCTGCTCGATTCCATCACCCGGCTTGGCCGCGCCTACAACACGGTGGTGCCGTCTTCCGGCAAGGTGCTCACCGGCGGTGTTGACGCCAACGCGCTGCAGCGGCCGAAACGCTTCTTCGGCGCCGCGCGCAACATCGAGGAAGGCGGCTCGCTGACCATTATCGCCACCGCGCTGATCGATACCGGCAGCCGCATGGACGAAGTGATCTTCGAAGAGTTTAAGGGCACCGGCAATTCCGAATTGATCCTCGACCGCAAGGTCGCCGACAAGCGCACCTTCCCGGCCATGGACATCACCCGATCGGGCACGCGCAAGGAAGAGCTCCTGGTGCCGCCGGATCAGCTCAAGAAAATGTATGTGCTGCGCCGCATCCTCAATCCCATGGGCACCATGGATGCGATGGACTTCCTGCTCGACAAATTGCGCAACACCAAGAACAACGGCGAGTTCTTCGACTCGATGAATACCTAAGGCCGGTGCCGGACCGCGTCCGGCATCGGCGTAGCATCTGCTATGTCGTGCGGCGGTGGTCGCTCATTGGAAATTTCGCTAGACACGCGGGGCGGCTCTGTCCTGTCGTATGCGAAACTTCAATGAGGGTCCGTCGATGCGTTCCTTCAGCAGCAGCAGGATGAACCTGCGTCGCTATCTTTGCATCGCTGGCGCGATCGCAGCGATGACGCTGGCCGATCCAGCCTTCGCGGCCGAAAAACCGCCGCTTGCTCCCGAGCAAGACAGCCTGCTCGTCGTACAGTCGAGAGTTTCGGCGATATTGAGCTTCAGCGCGCCGGCGCTTGCCGAAGAGCTCGACCGCGAGGTGCCGCGGCGCCTGGCCTCGTTCGACGATCAGCTGACGACGTGCGGACACCGGCGCGGTTTTTTTCGCCGGCAGGTCGATATTCAGTGCTTCGTCACCGGTTATATCGAGCGAACCGGGCCGGTTTATCTGCGCGCCGAGGGCAACCGGCTCGTCGCCGAGATCAAGCTCGAGGGCTCGGTTTACGGTCAGGGTGCGCGCGGGTTGGCGCGCCTCGTTCACGGCGTCGCGCAGGGCGCGATGAACGTGTTCGTTGAGGCCAAGC
>DATNNI010000550.1:0-3770 GCA_035601915.1 Xanthobacteraceae bacterium | reverse complement strand
TACGACAGCACCGCGGCGATGACGCCAAACATGAAGCCCCAGTGCACATCGGTGCCGGGAATACTGCCGATCATGTTGGCGGTGCCGATCTCCGGCGTCGACGGCTTGTTCAAGCTGGTCGGGTCGCGCATCGGACCTTCGACCAGAAAGTTGAGAATCGCGAGCGCGATGTAAACCAGCAACAGGCTCGAGATGGTTTCATTGACGCCGCGATATTGCCGCAGTGCGCCAGAGAGCATAATCCACAGGCCGCCGCCGATCATGCCGGCGACCGCCATGGCGATATCGACAACGAGCGGCGGCGCGCCCGGGATCGCCAGCGCCGCGCTGGTCGCGCACAGCGCCCCGATTAGCAGCGCGCCCTCGCCGCCGATGATGACCATGCCGAGTTGCGCCGGGAGTGCCGTGCACAGCGCCGTCAAAATCAGCGGCGCGGCGCGGGTCAGTGTGTTTTGCCACGAGAACCAGGTGCCGAACGCGCCCTGGTACATATAGAAGTAGAGGTCGAGCGGGTTCTTACCGAACAGCGCGACAAAAATCCCGAATAACGCCAATGACGCCAAAAGCGCGCCCGCGGGGATAACCACATACTCCGCGGCGCCACCGATCTTGGCGGTAAAGGGAGGCAGGCGAAGGAAGTCGCCTGCCCCGGATTTCACAACAGGCGTGCCGACGGGCGCGCCAACGTCGGCTTTCACGAAGTCGCTCCGATGACGCCTTCGACGAGGTAGCTCATCTTCTCGAGTTCGGGATCGGTCTGGCCGCGCGATACGCCGGCCTCAACGACCGTTGCGCCTTTGTTGTCGGCGATCGGGCCTTTGAAGATGACGTAGCTGCCCGCGGTCAGCGCCGCCTTCACTTCATCGGCCTTCGCTTTCGCCTCGGCCGAGACCATTTCGCCGTACGGAGACACCTTCACGATCTCTTCCTTGAGGCCGCCGCGATAAAAGTTCGGGATGGTCTCGCCGGAGGTGAACATTTTGACGAAGCGTGGATAAAGCGCTTCCCAGTTCCACTCGGCGCCGGTCAGATATGCTTTGGGTGCCAATACCGACTGGTTGACGTGATAGCCGGTAACCATCGCGCCGCGGCGCGCGGCGTTCTCGACCACCGTCTTCGGGCCGTCGACGTGACAGGTAATGACGTCGACGCCTTGATCGATCAGGCTGTTGGTCGCTTCGGCTTCCTTCACCGGCATCGACCAATCGCCGGTGAAAATGACTTGCGTGGTAATCTTCGGGTTGGCGAGCTTGGCGCCGAGCGTCCAGGCATTGATGTTGCGCAAGACTTGCGGGATCGGCTTGGCGGCGACAAAGCCGAGCTTGCCGGACTTCGACGAATAGCCGGCAATGACACCGGCGACGTGTTGCGCCTCGTCGATGTAGCCGAAATAGCTGCCGGCGTTCTTCGGATCCTTGTCGCTCCACAGCCCACCGCAATGTTCGAAGCGCAGCTTGGGAAATTTCTGCGCCATCTTGATCATATGCGGGTTGTAGTAACCAAACGACGTGGGGAATAAGAGTGTCGCGCCGTCCAGATTGATCATCGACTCCATGGTTTTTTCCACGGCATCGGTCTCGGGGACTTTTTCTTCCTCGACGACTTTGATGCCGGGCAGCTTCTTGAGCGCTGCAGCGCCGGCGGCGTGCGCCTGGTTGTAGCCGTAGTCGTCGCGCGAGCCGACGTAGATGAAACCGATGGTCGCGTCGGCCGCTAAAGCGCGGCTTACCGGCAAGGCAGAGCCGACGGTGAGAGCGGCGGTCCCTTTGAGGACGCCGCGACGTGAAATCTTGTCGAAATTCATTGCATGCTCCCTGTACACGCGCGGGCACCTGGCGCCGCGGTTCGCTCGCCATCGGTGCGGGTGCTTCGATAGGCGCCGAGACCTTCGCAAGGCGCGTGCCAGCGCGGCGAACTCAGCCGCCGAGTCTGAATCTCATTGAACAATCACAGTAATTTCGTGACAGCTTTGCGGGCGCCTAGACGCATCCGGATCGCGCGATTAAAAAATAGGCAAACCCTCACCGCGTTGTATACAAGGCAGCATCCCGCGGGCGATGTATGTGTGTTCCGCATTTTTCGACTCGCCATGGTCCCAGAACCTCACTCCCGTCCGACTCCTGGGTTTCCGCGCGCCGGCCGCAGGGCTGAGAAGAAATGCAAGGCCGCCCTGCTCGCTTTGCCTTTCGCTTTGTGGAGCTTGCCTTCTGCCTGAAGCTCGTTGTCGCCAGTGACTTGCCGTGTCCTTAATCGCGATCTTTGCCTTGTCGTCGGAGCCCTTGATGTGCTCGCGTCCATGAACAGACTCCATTGTTATTTGCTCTTTACATACACGGCGTTTCCGCGCCGACGCTTTCCCAAGTGCGATACGGAGATCCATTCCATGACCGGTCTTTCCTCGATTGCCTCCGGTATTAGAATCGCGCTGTTCGGGGATGGAGTCCCCCATTAACCGCCGCCTCGGCTGATGACTCCTACCACCACACCAGTGTCCCGATTCCGAAATTCGCATGACCGAGCGGCAAACGCATTTGCGAACTTTCGGAATCAAAGGGACACTAGCAAACCTATCGACTGGTGTGGCTTTGGTTCAGAAGTCCGCATGATAAGGTGCCGGGAAGAATGATGCGGACTTCTGAACCACCACACCAGCGTCGGTAGGAGTTTCGCCGACTGGAGGTCGCTATGGGGTTTCTGATTGTGTTTATTGGCGGCGGCATTGGCGCCGCCGTCCGGCACGGAATTAATCTCGCCGCGTTCCGTTTGGTTGGTACCGGCTTTCCTTACGGAACGCTGTTCATCAACGTCTTTGGTTCGCTTATTATGGGCCTGACAGCGGAGTATTTCGCGCTCAAGGCCGGCCTGCCGCAGCATTTGCGGCTGTTTTTAACTACCGGCATCCTCGGCGGTTTCACGACATTTTCCGCCTTCTCGCTCGAGGTTGCGTTGCTTTACGAGCGCGGCGATCTTGCCGGCTCGGCCATTTATATCGTTGCATCTGTCGTTCTCTCGGTTGCAGCGTTGTTCGCCGGCATGGCCATCGTCCGCGCCATTATTTGATCGCGCCAGCCCGAGGCTCGCAACCTGTATGCAATTTAAGTCGACGGTAGCTACACCAGAAGATATTTCCCGGTGAGGTCCTCGCGTTTTTGACCGCGCGCCTGTAAAGTTCTATCAAATTAGTGTACTATGAGTCGGGCCGAATAACCCGGTATACTAGGCACGGTTGTCATTCAGACGGACGAGCGCGGGGCATGCGCAAAGAGGCAATCATTATCGGCGGCGGCGCCAGCGGCGCGCTGATGGCGGTGCACCTGTTGCGCGCCGGCGATCGGTCCGTGCACGTCACTTTGATCGAAAAGGGTCCGCGCATCGGCCGCGGCATCGCTTACGGCACCGCGAACAAGGCTCATCTCCTCAACGTCCCGGCCGGATCGATGAGCGCCATCGACAGCGAGCCGCATCATTTTTGCGACTGGCTGGGCGCGCGCGCCGATCGGCCCAGGACCTTGGCGCATCCGGATCAAATACGAACCGCCTTCGTGCCGCGGGCGCTTTACGGCGACTACCTGGCGAGCCTGCTCGCGTCCTACGGTGCGCGCGGCAACGCCCCGGGCCGGCTGTCGATCGTCCACGGCGAATGCGTCTCGATCGATGAAAGCCATTTGGGCGTTACCGTGACGCTCGCGAGCGGCGCCCGGCATTTTGCTGATTTGGCGGCGATCGCCGCCGGACATGACCTGCCGCCGCCGCGCGGCGGCTGCTACGTG
>DATNNI010000549.1:0-11080 GCA_035601915.1 Xanthobacteraceae bacterium | reverse complement strand
AGCAGCACCGGAAGAATTCCGGCGCGATCGAGCAAACGTCCCAGAATCACACCACCAGTCGCGCCGCCGACCATGGTGAGCGTGAACGCCAACGACGCCTCGGCGCGCGGCACGGCGAACTCCGCTTGCACGACCGGTAGCGCCACCACCACCGACCACATGCCGACGCCGCCGACGGTGGCAACGAGAATCGTCGCCGCGAGCCGCAACCAAGCGGCCGGCGAATCCGGCGCGGGCGCAACTTTCATCCGCTCACCTTGCCGAGTCGCGCCAGCGTAATACCGCCATCACGCTTGCAAGCGCCGTTTTAGCGGCGCCCGGCGCTGGACCCGTTCAGCCGTGGGATGCTCCCCGAACAGTTCCGCGAGCTTTTCCGTCATGACGCCGCCCAGCTCTTCAGCGTCCACGATGGTGACGGCCCGCTGATAATAGCGGGTGACGTCGTGACCGATACCGATGGCGACCAGCTCGACCGGCGAGCGCGTTTCGATCTCCTCGATTACCCAGCGCAAATGACGTTCGAGATAATTGCCGGGATTGACTGACAGGGTCGAATCGTCGACCGGCGCGCCGTCGGAGATCATCATCAGGATTTTCCGGCTTTCAGGCCGGCCGAGCAGCCGCTTGTGCGCCCAGTCGAGCGCTTCGCCGTCGATATTTTCCTTCAGCAAGCCTTCGCGCATCATCAGTCCGAGATTTTTGCGCGAACGCCGCCAGGGAGCGTCGGCGGATTTGTAGATGATGTGGCGCAGATCGTTGAGCCGCCCGGGATTTGCCGGTTTGCCTTGCGACAGCCAGGCTTCGCGAGATTGGCCGCCCTTCCAGGCGCGGGTGGTGAAGCCCAAAATCTCCACCTTGACGCCGCAGCGTTCCAAAGTGCGGGCCAGGATGTCGGCGCAGGTGGCCGCAACCGTGATCGGCCGGCCGCGCATGGAGCCTGAATTGTCGAGGAGTAACGTCACCACCGTGTCGCGGAAGTCGGCATCCTTCTCGCGCTTGAACGATAGCGGGTGCAGCGGATCGACAATGACGCGCGCCAGCCGGGCCGGATCGAGCAGGCCTTCTTCCAGATCGAACTCCCAAGCGCGGTTCTGCTGCGCGAGCAACAGCCGCTGCAAGCGGTTGGCGAGCCGCGCCACCACGCCCTGCAAGTGCGAGAGCTGCTTGTCGAGATAGCCGCGCAAGCGATCGAGCTCTTCGGGGTCGCAGAGATTCTCGGCGCCGATGGCCTCGTCGAACTTCGAGGTAAACGGCCGGTAGTCGGGACCGCGCGGCTCGTTGCGGCCCTGACGCGGCCGCCACGGCTCGGCGGCAGTCTCCGAGTCGCCCATTTCCGCATCGTCGGCCATTTCCGCGGCCGGCGCATCGACCGCCTCGGCCGATTGATCGGCCTTATCGTCGGCCGAGCTGTCCGACTCGTCGAGGCTCACCCGGTCGGCGTCGGCATTTTCCGCCGATTCGCCGTCCGCGGCGGAATCGTCGTCGGCGCCCTTGTCTTCGCCGTCCTCGCCTTCCTCTTCTTCGGATTCGCTCGAGCGATCTTCGCCCATGTCGAGGCAATCGAGCAGATCGTGCACGACGTCACCGAAGCGGCGCTGGTCGGTGAAGACGCGTTCCAGCCGGTCGAGATCGCGGCCGGCGCGTTCCTCGATCAGGGGCCGCCACAGCTCGACCAGCTTGCGCGCCGGCGGCGGCGGAATTTCGCCGGTCAGCCGCTCGCGTACGATCATCGCCAGCGCGTCCTCGATCGGTGCGTCGGCGCGGTCGGTGATCTCCTCGTATTTGCCGCGGTGAAAGCGGTCGTCGAGCATGGCGGCAAGATTCTTGGCGACGCCGCCCATGCGCCGGGAGCCGATGGCTTCGACGCGCGCCTGTTCGACCGCTTCGAATACCGCGCGCGCCTGCTGGCCGCCGGGCGCGAGCTTACGGTGCACCGCGGGATCGTGGCAGGCGAGCCGCAGCGCAATCGAGTCGGCGTGGCCGCGCACAATGGCAGCTTCACGCTCGCTCAATCGGCGCGGCGGCTCCGGCAGGCGCACCTTGTTACCGGCGAGCCCCGGCCGCTCCGCCGCGAAGGCGACCTCGATGTCGTTCTTGCCGGCGATGGCGCGCACGCACACCCCGACCGCGCGCTTGAACGGCTCGGTCGGCGCTTCCTTGGCCGGAGTCTTGGGTTTGATGTTCGAGGTCATGGGTTGCCGGTGATCCTTCAGCGTGGCGGCACAAGCCCGGCCCAGCTATAAACTTCGCGGGTCAGCGCATCCACCAGTTCGGGACGGTCGGTACCGGCAAGATCCATGCGCGGCTTGTAACCGCCCGACATCAAGCAAAAACTCAAGAGCTGATAGGACGGACGAAAGTTCTTTAGCTCGTTTGGTTCGATGGTGACCACCTGGCCGGGGATGACCGGGTTAATCTCGTCGCGCTGATAGATCGCATCGAAGCCGGAAATGCGCCACACGTCCGAACGACGCTCGGCACGAAACACAAAGCGCGCGTGCGTCGAGACCACGACGGCAACGCTCCGCACCTTGCCGGGAATGTCGATGATCGCGCCGAGCTGCGCGATGGCGCGGTCGCCGGCAAGCGTGACCAGGATGGGGCCGAGCCGGTGCGTCGCCTTCACGTTGCGCTCGGCCATCTCCTGCGAGCGGCGTACGAATTCGGGACCGCTGGCGTCGATCCAGCTCAGGCGCACGGTGGAATCTTCGTGAAAGCAATTACGCATCTGCTCCCACAATCCGAGATCGCGGCTTGAGCGTTCGCGCAAGATCAATTGCTGGACCGCGACGATATCGGCCGCTTCGCGAAGCGCTTTATCCCGCGCCGGGCTTTCAAGCACGACGGTCGAGCTCATGGTTTCAAACCGCCCGCTCTGTTTTTCCCTCTCCCGCAGGGCGAGGGGGCCAAGTTTTCAGCTCAGCGCGACGTTGACGGCCGATTCCGGCAATTCCCGCCCGAAGCAGCGCTGATAAAACTCCGCCACAAGCGGACGCTCGAGCTCGTCGCATTTATTGACGAAAGTCAGCCGGAACGCGAAGCCGATATCGTTGAAGATGTCGGCGTTCTCCGCCCAGATAATCACCGTACGCGGGCTCATGACGGTGGAAATATCGCCGTTCATGAAGGCGTTGCGCGTCAGATCGGCGACCCGCACCATTTTTGCGACGATGTCGCGGCCTTCCTCGTTGCGGTAATGCTTGGCCTTGGCGAGCACGATGTCCACTTCGTTGTCGTGCGGCAGATAGTTGAGCGTCGTAACAATGGACCAGCGGTCCATCTGGCCCTGGTTGATCTGCTGCGTGCCGTGATAAAGCCCGGAAGTGTCGCCGAGACCCACGGTGTTGGCGGTCGCGAACAGACGAAATGCCGGGTGCGGCTTGATCACTTTGTTCTGGTCGAGCAGCGTGAGCCGCCCCGACGATTCCAGGACGCGCTGAATCACGAACATGACGTCGGGCCGGCCGGCGTCATATTCGTCGAAGCAGAGCGCAACATTGTTCTGCAGCGCCCACGGCAGGATGCCGTCACGAAACTCGGTGACCTGCATGCCCTCGCGGATGACGATAGCGTCCTTGCCGATGAGATCGACGCGGCTGATATGGCTGTCGAGATTGACGCGCACACAAGGCCAATTGAGCCGTGCTGCCACCTGCTCGATATGCGTCGATTTCCCGGTGCCATGATAACCGGTGACGATAACGCGGCGGTTCCGCGCGAAGCCCGCAAGAATGGCAAGCGTCGTCGGCTTGTCGAACCGATAGTCGGGATCGAGGTCAGGGACGTGCTCGTCGGGCTCGGAATAAGCCGGAACTTCCAAGTCGCTGTCGATCCCGAATAATTGCCGGATCGACACTTTCATGTCCGGCAAGCCCGGTGCCGGTTCTGCTGCGAGACTCATCACTCCTCCGTAACCCCGTATCCGGGGCGGAATGGTTATTCACCGGCGGTCGGATATGGGGCCAAACTAGCAGATGGTTACCAGGCCGCGAAAGCGGGTTTGCCCGGTCAGCAAAAACCCGCCGATTTCAAGTAATTGTAGGCCTGAATAATCTCCCGTAGCCGTTCTTCGAACCCGCGGTCGCCGCCGTTGGCGTCGGGATGATGCCGCTTTACCAACACCTTGAACCTGGCCTTGATATCGGCCCGTTTGGCATCGGCTTCAAGTCCGAGCACGTCGAGCGCGCGGCGCTGGGCATTGAGGATTTTGCGGCCCTCGGCAGCCGGCCGCGCATGCCTGTTGCCACCGATCCCAGCGACCAGATCGAACGGGTCTTCCGCCGTGAAACCCTCGGCGCCTAAGTCGGCGGAACGCCGGCCGTCACGGCGGCGGCCGCCACGCCCGCCGCCGACCGATCCCATTTTCCAGGTCGGACGATGCCCGGTGAGGTCCTCTTTCTGATATTTGGCGACGGCGTCATCGCTCATGCCGGCGAAAAAATTGTAGGCGTTGTTGTATTCGCGGACGTGATCGAGACAGAATTGCCAGTATTCGCTGGCGCGCAAGCGCCCTTTCGGAGCGCGATGCGTCGCCGGCGCGTCGCACTTGGGCCACTGGCACCCCGGCAGATCGGCGCTACGGCGGCGATCGCGATCCGGCTTGACGCGGATTCGATCAAACAATGGCGAGTTCGCACTCATCGGCGAGGATTATGCGGCGACGGCAGTGAAGCCTTCAAGACTTGACAGGCGGCAAAACAGCGCGCCGTCAACATTGACGTTAATGCTTCGCGCTCGCTAAGGCTGCAAATCATGCGCACCCAAGATGTAATCACGGAAAAACTACAGCAAGCCTTCGCCCCCGAAAGCCTGCGTGTCGAAGATGAATCGCACCGCCATGAGGGCCATGCCGGCCACCGGGCCGGCGGCGAAACGCACTTCCGTCTTTATATTGTAGCCGAAGCGTTCCGCGGAAAGGGCCGAATCGAGCGGCATCGCATGATCAATGAGGCGCTGGCGCAGGAGCTTGCCGGCGGCGTACACGCGCTCGCAATCCACGCGGCCGCACCGGGCGAGAATCTATAACACGCTACTGCGGCTCGGCAGCGGCGAGAAGCGCCATGAGATCGAGATGCCCGGTGTGCATGGCAAGCTTTCCGTCGGGCGTGCGCGGCCAGACTTCGCGGGGCCGGTCCCAGTAAAGCTCGACGCCGTTTTCATCGGGATCGCGCAGATAGAGTGCTTCGCTGACGCCATGATCGGAAGCGCCGTCGAGCGGAATTTTGGCTTCGATCAGCCGGCGCAGCGCATCGCCCAAAGCGGCCCGCGTCGGGTAAAGGACCGCGAGATGATAAAGGCCGGTCGTTCCCTGTGGCGGCGGCGACCCACCGCGGCTTTCCCAGGTGTTGAGCCCAATGTGATGATGATAACCGCCGGCAGAAACAAATGCCGCCTCCCGGCCGAACCTCTGCGTCAACTGGAAGCCGAGGACGCCGGAATAGAAGGCCAGCGCCCGGTCGATATCGGCCACCTTCAAATGGACGTGACCAATGCGCACGCCGGCGTCGATCGGGGCTGCGGCTTGGGCCGGCCCCTCGGCAACTTTGGTCCGATCGTCCATCGCGCTTAGCTCCAATCCCTCGGGGCTCAAATGCGCGCTGGGGTCCGGTTCCGCAAGTGGCGGCGGGCCCACGCGATCAGCTCGCCTTGGCGCTCAGCTTGCGCACCAGCGGCGTCACGCGCAGCGCCGTGATGCGGTTGCGGGTCTTGCGCAGGACCTGGAAGCGAAATCCGTGAAAAGTGAAGCTTTGACCCGGCTCCGGAATGGAGCGCGCTTCATGGATTACGACCCCGGCAATGGTTGTCGCTTCGCCATCGGGGATGTTCCAATCCATGGCGCGGTTGAGGTCGCGCACGGTGACTGCGCCGTCGACATTGGCGGATCCGTCCGGCAGCATGCGCACGCCCGGCACCGCGATGTCGTGTTCGTCGCTGATGTCACCGACAATCTCCTCGACGATGTCCTCGAGCGTTACCAGGCCTTCGAGTTCGCCGTATTCGTCGACGACCAGCGCCAGCGCCGTCTTGCGGGCGCGAAAAGCGCTGAGCTGCTCGTAAAGCGGTGTGGTGTCCGGCACGAACCACGGCGGGCTCGCCAGTGATACAATGTCGATTTTGGCGGGATCGCCGCCGGCCGCGTGCAGCGCGCGCAGCAAATCCTTGGCGTGGAGCACGCCGAGAATGTTGTCCTGGGCGCCGCGCCATAGCGGCAAGCGCGTCACCGGCGCCGCGAGCACGGCATCGACGAGCTCCTCCGGCGGCTCGTCGGCGTCGAGCATCACCATCTTGGTGCGGTGAACCATGACGTCCGACACCGTCAGCTCGCGCAGATCGAGCACTCCGCCCATCATGTCGCGGTCAAGTTTTTCCACCACGCCAGAGTGATGAAGGAGATCGACCGCGCCGCGCAGCTCTTCGCGCGGTGAGAGAATAGACTGGATCTGGCCGACCGGCATGCCGACACCGCGCAAAATGATTCGCACCAGCCACTCCACCGCCTTCAGAATGGGAAGGAACCAATGCACGATGCGATCAATCGGCTGCGCCACGGCTAGCGCCATCCGGTCCGGCGCGTTGAACGCGGCGGTCTTCGGCAACACTTCGGCGACGACGAAGATGAGAAGTGTCATCGCTATTGTGGCGTAGATCACGCCGGCATGGCCGAACAACGCCAGCAACAAGCCGGTCGCCAGCGTCGAGGCGGCGATGGTGGCAAAATTGTTGGCAAACAGGATCGCACCCAGCAACCGCTCGCGAGTAGCGAGAAGCCGATTGACGATCGTGGCGTCGCGATTGCCCTGCTTCTCAAGCCGCATCATGGCGGCGCGCGAAGACGCAGTCAGTGCCGTCTCGCTCGCCGAGAAGAATGCCGACACCGCCAGGCACACCGCCACCGCAAGAACGTCCAGCCAGTCAAAAATATTCATTGCTTCGCAAGCTTCTTATCGAGGAAGGCGCGCACATCGCTTGCATCGACGCCGGTGTCGACAAACGCTGCGCCGATCCCGCGCACGAGAATGAATGTGGGCATTCCGCGTTTTATTTTCTTGTCCTGCGCCATCAAATCGAGCAGCCGGTCGACGGACGGCAACTCGCCCGGAATGTCTTGCGGCCGGGCCGGCAGGCCGACGTCGGCCAGATGGCGAATGGCGCGGTCGGCTTCGGCGGCCGGCAGTAAACCGCGCCGCGCGGAAAATTCAAACGCCAGCGCCATTCCGGCGGCCACCGCTTCGCCGTGCAAAAGCCGCCCGGAAAAACCGGTCGCCGCCTCCAGTGCATGCCCGAAGGTATGACCGAGATTGAGCAATTGCCGATCGCCAGTTTCGCGCTCGTCGCGCGCGACGATTGCCGCCTTGGCGCGGCAGCATACGGCGATGGCCTGCTCGCGTCCCGGGCCGCCTTCGAAAACCTCGCGCCAGTTCGTTTCCAGCCAGGAAAAGAACGCGGCGTCGCCGAGCAAACCGTATTTGACGACCTCCGCATAGCCGGCGCGAAATTCCCGCGGCGGCAGGGTATCGAGCGTGGCGGTGTCGGCTACGACCAGGACCGGTTGATGGAAAGCGCCGATGAGATTCTTGCCGTGGGCGGAATTGATGGCGGTCTTGCCGCCGACCGAGGAATCGACTTGAGCCAACAGCGTGGTCGGCACCTGCACGTAGTCGAGCCCGCGGCGCACGACCGAGGCGACGAAGCCGGCGAGATCGCCGATGACGCCGCCGCCGAGCGCTAGAACAAGGTCGCTGCGCTCGATACGCGCCGCGATCACCTGCTCGCATGCTTGCTCGAATATGCGGAAGCTCTTTGCGCCTTCGCCGGCTGGAACGATCACCCGGGTCGACGCGATCGCACTGACGGCAAGCGTGGCTTCGAGCGCATCGAGCGCAACGCGAGCGACATTCTCGTCGGTCACGATTGCGACTTTGGCTCCCGGACGCAAAGCCGAAATTCGCGTTCCGAGCGACGCGATGAGTCCACGTCCGATCACAATGTCATAGCTACGCGCGCCGAGCGCGACCCGGGCCGTTGCGGGATCGGGGCGAAGGAGTGCGGTCATGCGCCGGACTTCTCCTGCGCCAAGGCGGACGGGTGCAAGAACGCGCCGAGGGCCGCGACGATCTCGGCGACAACCGCATCGTGCGCTACTTCGCGGGAGTGCACGGTGAGGTCCGCCTGCGCGTAGGTCGGTTCGCGCTCGAGCAACAAAGCGCGCAGCGTCGCTTCCGGATCGCCGGTCTGCAGCAACGGCCGTTCGTTGCGCCGTTTGCTGATACGACGGAGCAGCACGTCAAGATCGGCCTGAAGCCAGATGGAAACGCCTTTGCCGCGGATCGCCTCGCGCGTGCCCTCCTTCATAAACGCGCCGCCGCCGGCCGCCAGCACCTGCGGGCCGCCGTCCAGGAGTCGCGCGATGACTCGCGCTTCGCCGCTGCGGAAATCGGCTTCGCCGCGATGGGCAAAAATATCGGTGATGCTCATCCCGGCCGCCTTTTCGACTTCCGTGTCGGCGTCAACGAAAGGAATGCCGAGCCGCGTGGCCAGCCGGCGGCCGATGGAGGATTTGCCTACGCCCATCATGCCGATCAGCACGATCGAGCGGCTGCCGAGCGCGGCGAGCACTGCGGCTGCCGCGGTCGCCTCATCCTGTAACGCCGTGTCGGTCATGGTTGGTTGCGGGTCTTGCGGCGCAGTCGGCTGCGCCCTCTTCGCCCCTAACAGATAACCCGAACCGCCTCCGGCCAAGGTCGAATCCAATTTTACCCGTCTCCTTAGCGCCCACCAACGGGATGAGGAGCTTCTCCCGCGCGGAATTTGCAGTCTTCCTTTACGATTCACCCGCTAGGACGCCTTTAAGACTTCAAAACCGAAGGCGTACTAGTGATCCGATTCTAACATTCGCATACCATTTCGGCACACTCTCATGCGAATGTTAGAATCAAAGGACCACTAGCATTTATAAGTCCTAGTTGAGCTTTGGATTTGACATTCGTTTCACGCGGTCGCGGCTGAGTGGGCAGCGAATGTCAAATCCGCTCCACTAGCATTATAATGTGGTCGTGCCTTAATGATTCCGATTTTTCAGCCAGCGGCGTGCGGCCCATATCGGCGAAGTTTGCAATCGGAACTCTTGATCATGCCGAGCCTGGTTCGCTTCCTTACGGTGATCGCCATTGCCGCCGCCGCCATCTACGCCGGTCTTTATTCGCTGGCGCATTTCGTACATCCGAAACCGCGGGAAATCAGCGTGACCATCCCGCCCGATAAGTTTTTCAAGAACCGTTGATGGCTAGCCTCAGAGACCACACGCCTCGGAAAGAGACACGCGCAGCAAAACCGGGCGACGAACGGTTTGTTGCGCTGTTCCTCGACATGCTCGCGGCCGAGCGCGGCGCTGACAGAAACACCCTGGGCGCGTACGGACGCGATCTCGGCGATTTTGCTGTTTACCTTGCAGCAATCGGCCGCACCGTCGCCAAGGCGGCGACCGGCGACGTGCGCCGCTATCTTCAACATCTGACCAAGCGCGGGCTCCGGCCGGCCACCGTCGCCCGGCGCTTATCAGCGATCCGGCAGCTTTATCGATTCCTGTACGCCGAAGGAATGCGCAAGGACGATCCAGCCGCCGTCATCGAAGGACCGAAGCGCACCCGCGCGCTGCCGAAGACGCTGACGCTCGCGGAAGTCGATCGCCTGCTGTGCAGGGCCGCGCACTCGGATCCAGGGTCGCCGCTGCCGGTGCGCCTGCGCGCGGCGCGGCTTTATTGCTTGGTCGAGCTTCTCTACGCGACCGGTCTTCGGGTTTCCGAACTCATAAGCCTGCCGGCCTCGGCCGCCCGCCGCGAAGCCCGCGTGCTTGTGGTGCGCGGCAAGGGCAACAAGGAGCGGCTCGTTCCGCTCAACAACGCTGCCAAAGACAGCATGGCGCATTATCTTTCGCTCGTGGCCGAGTCAGATCAGGCGGCCGGGTCGAAATGGCTGTTCCCATCGTTTGGGGAGTCGGGTCATCTTACGCGCCAGCATTTTGCCCGCGAGCTTAAGACGCTCGGCACCGCCGCCGGATTGCGAGCCGGGCAAATAAGCCCGCACGTGCTGCGCCATGCCTTTGCCAGCCATCTATTACATAACGGCGCCGATTTGCGCGTCGTGCAGACGCTGCTCGGACACGCCGATATTTCCACCACGCAGATTTACACCCACGTGATCGAGGAACGGCTGAAAAGTCTGGTCCGCGACTTACATCCGCTTGCGGATGCCAATATTTAATAGCTGATGCGCTCCTATCTCGACTTCGAAAAGCCGGTGGCCGAGCTCGAGGCCAAAATCGAGGAAATGCGGGCGCTGCAAAACGCCGGCGACGCCATCGCCGTCGGCGATGAAATTACCCGCATGGAGGGCAAGGCCGGCCAGGCGCTCAAGGAGCTTTATGCCGAATTGACGCCCTGGCAGAAGACCCAGGTGGCGCGGCACCCGCAGCGGCCGCATTCTCTCGACTACATTGCGCAACTGATTACCGACTTCACGCCGCTCGCGGGCGATCGCAGCTTCGGCGAGGACGCCGCCATCATCGGCGGTTTCGGCCGCTTTCGCGGCGAGAGCGTCTGCGTGATTGGCCATGAAAAAGGTTCCGATACCGAGAGCCGGCTCAAGCATAATTTCGGCATGGCGCGGCCGGAGGGCTATCGCAAAGCGGTGCGGCTGTTCGATATGGCGGAACGTTTCGAAATTCCGGTGATCGCCTTTGTCGACACCGCGGGCGCCTATCCCGGTATCGGCGCCGAAGAGCGCGGACAAGCCGAGGCGATCGCGCGTTCGACGGAAGCGTGTCTGCGAATTTCCGTGCCGAACGTCGCGGTTATCATCGGCGAAGGCGGCTCGGGCGGCGCGATCGCGCTCGCTACCGCCAATCGGGTGATGATGCTCGAACACGCGATCTACAGCGTGATCTCGCCGGAAGGTGCCGCCTCGATCCTCTGGCGCGACACGACGAAAGCCCAGGAAGCCGCGTCCAGCATGAAGATCACCGCGGAAGACCTCGTGCGCCTGGGCGTCGTCGATACCGTCGTGCCCGAACCGACCGGGGGCG
>DATNNI010000548.1:0-2878 GCA_035601915.1 Xanthobacteraceae bacterium | reverse complement strand
GGGGGTTTCGGCCGCCACTCCACGCGATAGCCGAGCGAACGCAGCACGGATGCAAAATCTTCGCCGGAGGCGCCAATGAGCGAAGTCATGGTGTTGACGACGGTAAAGCCGCCGCCGGCAATCGCACCCAGCGGCTTTTGTCCGCTGGCGCCTTCACGCCAGGCGAGCGCTGGGCGGATCAAATCTGCAAGGCGCTCCAGAATATCGACGCGCACCGTACGCTCGCCGCATATCCGATAGCCGGCGACGCGGTAGAGGCCAGTGTCGATTTGCCGATTGACCGGAGAGGATGTCCGTCCGGAGCCGGCCACAGACAACAAATCATCGAGCCCGGCGCTCTCGGGACCGTCATGCGTCAACGCCCACAATTGCGCCGCAAGGGCGCGCGGCGCGGGCTTCAAAAGGAGCGGAAGGTAAATGTGATAGGCACCAAAGCGCACGCCGTATTTGCGCAGGCTCGCCCGATCCGGTTGCGGCAATCCTTTGACTTCTTCGGCGACCTTCGTCCGATCGAGCACGCCGAGCGCTTCGACAATCTGGAATGCGATCCCGCGGGCGATGCCGCTGATGTCAGGCGCAGCGGTAAGTCCGAACAGGGGTCCAAGCAACCTTTCAATGTGCGACTTGACCCACTTATCGAGCCGCGCCTCGACAGCTTCGCGCGGCGCGCCGGTCAAATGTTCGTCGGCGATAATGCGCACGCGTGGGCGCAGAGGCTCCTCACCGGCAACGAGCTTGCCGACGGCGGCGCCGTTCCAGCGGATGGCACCGTCGGAGGCGAGGACGATTTGCCGGTCGGGAACTTCCGCGAGCTTGGTGGCGCGGTTCGCAATCTCACCGGCAAGAGCTTTCTGCGCCGCGTTTTGCAACGCTTTTGCTTCCGAGCCGCCCGATGAGGCGTCCGGCAGGAAGACGAAGCCGTCGAGGCGGCCGATGACGTGGCCTTCCACCTCCACTTCGCCGGTCTTGCTCATGGCCGGCTCGATCACGGCGTTTTCGCGCAGCCGGCGCATCAGCGCACTGGTGCGCCGGTCGACGAAGCGCTCAGTGAGCCGCTCGTGCAGCGCGTCGGAAAGTTTGTCTTCGATGCCGCGTGTGACACCCTGCCAGTGTTCGGGATCGCTTAGCCAATCGCGCCGATTAGCGACAAAGGTCCAGGTCCTGATATGGGCAATGCGGTTGGAGAGCGTGTCGATATCGCCGTCGTCCCGGTCGGCCTGCGCCACTTGCTGGGCGAACCAGTCGGTCGGAAGGGCGCCCTTGCGCTGAAGGTGTGAATAGAGCGTGACCGCGAGTTCGGCGTGCGTCGCCGGCGCGATCTTTCGGTAATCGGGAACTTGGCAGACTTCCCACAACCGCTCGACATCGGTTTGCGTGCCGGTGACGGAACGGACTTCGTCGTCGCGCGCCGCGTGGTCGAGGACAAGCACATCTTCGGCGACGGGCGCCCGTGTCATCGTCGCCTCGGTCGGCACCGTAGCGAGCGTTGCTTGCAAAGCGCCGATCGAGGAAAAATCGAGATCCGTGTTGCGCCATTGCACGATCTTGACCGGCTCGAAGTTGTGGGACTCGAGCGCTTGCGACACTTCGTTCTCAAACGGCGGACATCGCCCGGTCGTACCAAAGGTGCCGTCGCGCGTGGCGCGGCCGGCCCGACCGGCGATCTGGGCAAGCTCCGCCGGATTGAGTTTGCGAAACTGGTAGCCGTCGAACTTGCGGTCCGCGGCAAACGCGACGTGGTCGACATCGAGATTAAGACCCATGCCGATGGCGTCGGTCGCCACCATGTAGTCGACTTCGCCGGCCTGGTAGAGCGCGACCTGCGCATTGCGCGTGCGCGGCGACAAGGCGCCGAGGACGACGGCCGCGCCGCCGCGCTGGCGCCGAATGAGCTCGGCGAGCGCGTAAACTTCCTCCGCCGAGAACGCGACAATCGCCGAACGGCGCGGCAGCCGCGTCAGCTTCTTCTCGCCGGCAAACGTCAGTTGCGAGAGTCTCGGGCGGCTGACAATGCTGACGCCCGGTAACAGACGCTCGATGATCGGCCGCATGGTCGCAGCGCCGAGCACCAAAGTCTCTTCGCGGCCGCGCCGGTGCAAGATCCGGTCAGTAAAGACGTGGCCCCGATCGAAATCCGCGGCGAGCTGAATTTCATCGACCGCAAGGAAAGCAACGTCGAGATCGGATGGCATGGCCTCGACCGTGGCCACCCAAAACCGCGGATTCGGCGGCTTGATCTTCTCCTCGCCGGTCACCAGCGCCACCGCGTCCGCGCCGACGCGTTCCACCGCCCGATTGTAAACTTCGCGCGCCAACAGCCGCAGCGGCAGGCCGATCAGCCCGGAAGAATGCGCCAGCATCCGCTCAAGCGCGAGGTGGGTCTTGCCGGTGTTGGTGGGCCCGAGCACGGCGGTCACACCGGCACCACGGGCGCGCAAATCGCGGTTGATAGAAGGAGAAAAGGAGATCGGCATTAGGGGCCTGATTTACGCCGAGAATTACGCAAAGTCGGCTGCATCTGTATCACAACAACACGACGGGAAGTCCTGTGTTTAAGATGTGGAACGAGTCTCGAACGAATCGCGGCCGAATCGGCGACTCGCGCCGTGTTCGGCTTCGTTCACCGCGACATATGGCGCCAGTGGAATTTGACACTACCAGATCGAGTGGCGAAGGCGGTTCTAGTCATCGACAATTCGTCCAATATCTTAATGCGCCGGCCCACCGCAGAACTTTCGGGGAGTCAAGGGCCGTCGTCCTGTGGATAGCGGGGACTTGAAGTCCGAGCTCGCATGGCATTCTGGCGTGTCCGTGACACCGAAGCCGGCTTAACAACGAAGAACACCGCGTCCATCGTTCGCGCCTTCGGCGTTCATTG
>DATNNI010000547.1:0-2692 GCA_035601915.1 Xanthobacteraceae bacterium | reverse complement strand
GAGGTCTTCTTGTTCTTTGAAGGGCAAAGAGTCTCAATCAAGTGATTTGCCTGTCTCGTCCAGTCCCCTTCGTAAAAATATTTCTGTTCCCATTTGGCGCAAATCACTTCTCTATCCGCGGCCATCCCGGCCCACACAAAGGGGCGTTTCGCGATCGTCACGAACGTAGGGTCGGGATGCGATGGACGCAGGCGGCGCGACTGACGAGAGCGCTCATCTGCGGACGGCGAAGTCGTGTGGTCCTGACGCCTCGACGCCGGCGTCAAGTCTCGCGGAGGCAAGGTCAGCCCGACCGGGCGCGGACTTGCCACCATTCGCGAGGCGACGGTGACAAGAAAGCCCGATCACCGGGGAGAGTACGAAGTAAATCGTTAAAACCATTGCGTGGGGGATGCCGGGTGATTCCGGTGTACCTGTGGCTTCTACCCCTGTGCTTTTTTCCGCACAGGGGGCTGCGGGTGCAGCGGGCACCCGGCATTCCCCGCTCCCTTCTCAGGGTAGCGCCGCTCCCTCCTTGGGGTAGCGCCACGCCCTTTGTTGGGCGAAGGATTCCCGCACAACTCGGGCGCACCGCGCCGCGAGAAGGCGAAAGTGTATCCGAGCTATCCGCGTCATTGCGAGCGCGGCGAAGCAATCCACTCTTGCTTTGATGTTGCGGCATGGATTGCTTCGCGGTGCTCGCAATGACGAAAGTTGGCGCCGAGCTTTTCTCAAAACGCCGTATAGCCGCCGTCGATCACAAAACAATCCGCGGTATGATAGGACGATGCCCTGCTCATCAAATAGACCGCGATGCCGCCGAAATCCGACGGCTCGCCGAAGCGCCGCGCCGGGATTCGCGGCATCACATTGGCGACGAACTTTTCGTTGGCCATGATGTTGGCGGTCATGTCGCTCTTGATCCAGCCGGGCAGGATGGCGTTGGCGGTGACGCCCTGGCGCGCGAGTTCGACCGCCAACGCGCGGACCAATGCGTTGATGGCAGCCTTGGTGGCGGCGTAATGCTCATTGCGCGCGGTACCGAAAATCGATGCCAGGCTCGAGGTCGCGACCAGGCGGCCAAAGGCGTCGCCCGCCGCGGCGCGTTCGGTCATGTGGCGCGCGGCCACCTGAAACACGTGGAATACGCCGTCGAGATTGGTGGCGAACATATTGCGCCATTGCTGTTCGGTGCGGTCGATGAAGGCGTGCCGTCCGCCGCCGCCGATGCCGGCATTGGCAAAGCAGCCGTCGACGCGGCCGAAGCGGTCGAGTGTCGCCGCCATCGCGGCCTTGACCGAGGCGGGATCGCTGACATCGCAAATGCGGGTGTCGATCTTGCCGGCGCCGCCGGCCATCGACGCAGCGGCGTTTTGGTTCTTGCCGGCATTGCGGCCCCAGATCGAAATGTCGCAGCCGGCGGCCGCCAGCGCCTGCGCGATGCCGAGACCGATGCCGCCATTGCCGCCGGTGATGACGGCGACGCGGCCGGTGAGGTCGAAAATACGTGCAAGCGTTTCCATGAGGCGTTTCCATCTGGTTTGGCGCGCGTTAAGGCTCGCGTCCGGGGCGGGCAGATCTCCTGATGCCAACCATGGACAAGCACGCCTTAAAAATCAAATATGGGATCTGGAGCGTTTTCGAGCGAAGTGGATACCGGTTCGCGTGAAGAAAACGCGTCACGGTGCTGATAACGCCGAATACAACCGGTGAGGAAACAGATGCAGTTCAAACATGCAACACTCGATATCGATGGGCCGGTCGCCGTGCTCCGGCTCGACCATCAGGAGGTGATGAACGCCGTATCGGTCGATATGCTGGGCGGCCTTGGCGAGGCGCTTGACGCCATCGACGACCGGAGGGTGGAAGTCCGCTGTCTCGTCATCACCGGCGCCGGGCGCGCCTTCTGCACCGGCGCCAACCTGCAGGGCCGCAACAACCAAATGTCGGGCAAGAGCAACGCCGGCGCCACCCTGGAGACCGCGTTCCATCCGTTCCTGCGCCGGCTGCGCAATTTGCATTGCCCGATCGTGACCTCGGTCAACGGGCCCGCCGCCGGCGCCGGCATGAGCTTCGCGCTGATGGGCGACATGATCCTGTGCGCGCGCTCGTCGTATTTCCTGCAGGCGTTCCGGCGCATCGGCCTGGTGCCCGACTGCGGATCGACCTGGCTGCTGCCGCGGCTGATCGGCAAGGCCCGCTCGGTCGAATTGTCGCTGATGGGCGAGAGGCTGCCGGCGGAGAAGGCGCTGGAATGGGGGCTGGTCAACCGGGTCCATGACGACGCGGCCTTGATGGACGAAACCATGAAGCTGGCGCATGAACTGGCGAATGGTCCGACGATCGCGCTGACGCTGATCCGCGGGCTCTATTGGGAAAGCCCCGAGAATTCATTCGAGGACCAGCTCAATCTGGAGTCCCAGTCCCAGCGGATGGCGGGCGCGGCGGAGGATTTCAAGGAAGGCGTCACCGCGTTCCTGGAAAAACGTCCGGCGAAATTCAAAGGCAAATGATGGAAACGCTGTTGGGGCGCGGCGTCGCGTCGTGGTTTCCCGGCGCCACCGGCGTTGCCGGCGCGGTCAGGCTCTCCGGCGGCGCCAGCCAGGAGACCTGGTCGTTCGATATCGTGCATCCCGCGGGCAATATCGGCGCGATCCTGCGCCGAGCGCCGCCGGACTACATTGCCCTGGAGCGCTCGGCCGGGCTCAACGTC
>DATNNI010000546.1:0-14745 GCA_035601915.1 Xanthobacteraceae bacterium | reverse complement strand
CGTTACGCGATGAAGGGCCTTACGCAGGCACAAACGCGGGCGCTCAAAGCCCCCGAATCGAGCCAATCGTAGCGTGCGGCGGTTACGAAAGGAAACGGTCCCTGCGGCAGCTTTGGCCTCTCAGCTAGGGCCGGAGGCTTCGGAGGGTGCGTCAGGACCGCCGAGTTTCGCCGCCCGCCGCGCTAAACCCGGCGGGAGGCTACGAGTCCCAGGATCAAAAGCACCACGAAGATGACGAGAAAGATATAGAACAAAATACGGGCGATATCGGCGGTCGCCACCGAAAGCCCGGTAAAGCCAAACAGGGCCGCGACAAGCGAAATCAAGAGGAATATCAGCGCCCATTTCAGCAATGACATAGAAGGCCTCTTGTCCCCAGATCCGCCGGTTCCGGGAGTGGTAAGCGCAACAATTGCATTTGGTTCCATTAAGGCGCGCTGACGGCAACCCCGGCTGACAGGGTAAATAAAAGCCCGGCGCGAGGCCGGGCTTTTTAAGAGGTTGGAAGCTTATTATTTGTTGTCCGGCATCCATGTCGTCGTGGTGCTGTCGTATTTGAAGCCCCGCGCGCTCTTGAGGCTGTCCTTGGTCGCGTTCATGACCAGGTACATCTTGTTGTTATCTTTCATGGTCGCGTGGACCGCCTCGAAGGGAACGGCGACATCCTTTTCGTCGATGCCGAGAAACCCGCCAACGCCAACAATCAGCGTATTGATCTTGCCGGACTTGTCGACGAGCACGTCCATGATCTCGCCGATCTTGGTGTTGTTCGGATCGTAGACATTCTGCTTATACCAATCCGTAACAGTGACCGCGCTCTGCGGTATGGCCGTTTGCATGGCGGCATTGGGAACATCCTGAGCGGCGTAGGCGGCGGCTGAGAACAGACCCGCCGCGACGGCTGCCGTAACTAATTTCAACATGAGGTTTCCTCCTTTAACGGATATGTTGGCTTAGGTGATTATCGCTGCCTCGCCGCCGTCTGACAGCGGAGCTTGAGGCAAGCTGTCTCTTGGCAAACGTGAAACGCCGACATTCGTTCCACGCCGCCACTTTGTTCCGTTTCGACAACCCGCGGACGATATTGCCCGCACGCAAATCTTCTTCCATGCTGCTCGGCTAACGGAGTCGTGAGATGGCAAAGTCAAACGCGAAAACCGCGCTTGTCACCGGATCGACCGACGGGGTCGGGCGGGAGGTGGCGCTGCGGCTTGGCGGCGACGGTTGGCGCGTTTTGGTGCATGGTCGCGATCGCGAACGCGGCAAGCAGGTCGTTGCCGCAATAGAGAAGGCCAGCGGCAGGGCGGAATTCGTCGCCGCGGACCTCTCCACACTCGCCGAGGTGCGGCGCCTCGCTGACGCGGTCCAGAAGACGACGCAGCAGCTCGATCTTCTAATCAACAATGCCGGTATCGGCAGCGGCGGACCACAGGGCGTGCGGCAGGAGAGTACCGACGGTTATGAATTGCGCTTCGCGGTGAATTACCTTTCCGGTTTTTTGCTCACCCATTTGCTGCTACCGCTCATCGAAAAGAGTGCTCCCACCCGCATTGTCAATGTCTCATCGCTCGGCCAGCAAGCGATCGACTTTGACGACGTGATGTTGACGCATGACTACAGCGGCATGCGCGCCTATCGCCAGAGCAAGCTGGCGCAGATCTTGTTCACGCTCGATCTGGCCCATGATCTCGAGGGCACCGGCGTCACGGTCACTGCCTTGCATCCCGCGACCTTCATGAACACGGCCATGGTGCGCCAGTTCGGTACGCCAATGAGCACTGTCGAAGAAGGCGCCGAGGCAATCATGCAGCTTGCGGCGTCAGGCGACCTGGAAGGCAAGACCGGTCTTTACTTCAACGGTCAGCGAGAAGCCAAGGCCGACGCGCAGGCCTACGATGCCGCGGCGCGGCAAAAGCTGAAAGCGTTGAGTCTCGAGCTCGCCGGCCTCAAAAAAGCGAACGCCAAGTGATTTGCCAGTGATTTACCAAGTGATTTTGACGCGCCGTTTCGGTTACGATATTCAGGGCCATGCCGCCGCGGCGACGCGGCGGTCCGCACCATACCAAGAGCCGCAGCACAATTTCGCATGACCATCCGCCTGCATCGCGGCGATCTGCCGGACCTGTCGCGCTACACGGGCGCCGTGGCGATTGACACAGAGACTATGGGGCTCAATCTCGGCCGCGATCGGCTCTGCCTCATTCAGCTATCGCCCGGCGATGGCTCCGCGGATGTCGTGCAAATCCCCGAGCGACCGTCATCCGGTTCGACGCCCAATCTCCTAAGGCTGTTCGGCGATCGCAGCGTCCTCAAGATCTTTCACTTCGCGCGTTTCGACGCGGCCGTGCTTTATGACGCCTTCGGCGTGATGCCAGAGCCGATCTACTGCACCAAGATCGCTTCGCGGTTGGCGCGGACCTACACCGATAGGCACGGGCTGAAAGATCTCGTGCGCGAAGTGCTGGGGCATGACCTGTCCAAGCAACAACAATCGTCGGATTGGGGAGCCAGCGAACTGACCGACGCGCAAATCTCCTACGCGGCCTCCGATGTCATCTATTTGCACGCGCTCAAGGAACGGCTGGACGCCATGCTGATGCGCGAGGGCCGGGAAAAGCTGGCCGCGGCGTGTTTTCGCTTCCTGCCCGAGCGGGTGCGGCTTGATCTTGCCGGCTTCGCCGCCGAGGATATTTTCGCCCATTCTTGAGGCGAAAGGCCGTGGGCCGCGGGATATTACGGATATTGGAAGGGTTTTTGCATACAACCGGTGCGGCGGTGCGATGCAATTCCCGCCCGGCATCAGCCATATTCGCAGGCGACAATCGGCGGGCGGACGGGGTAAAAGCTCAAGCGGGCAAAGCCAATCGAGGGGAAGAAGCTGACCACGGCCTTTCCTGAAGCTACCGCGCGGCGAGCCGGTTTCACGGTGTCCCGGCGGGATGCCGATCGCATTTACCGGGCCGCGCGCCGGCACAGCCGGCATGTTCGCTGGCTTCGCATCGGCCTGCCGGCAATCATAGCGGCAGCGCTGTTCTTGGTCGTCGCTGTGAATTATATGCCGACGCTCGGGACGTTCCGGCTGCCGGGGGAACTGGGCAGTCTGGTGATCAGAGGCACCAAGGTGACCATGCAGCAGCCCAAGCTCTCCGGCTACACCGCGGATTCCCGTCCTTATCAATTCACCGCCAAAACGGCGGACCAGGACATCACCAAGCCCGATCTGATGGAGCTGCATCAGATCGAAGCAAACATAAAGATGCAGGACGACAGCACGGTCAACGTCGTGTCCAACTCAGGCACGTATAACGTCAAAAGCCAGATGCTCGCGCTCAACGAGGCCGTTCGTCTCGTCTCCAGTGGCGGCTATGAGGTGCGCCTAAACCAGGCCGTTATCGACGTACAAAAGGGCAACGTCGTATCGGAGCAGCCGGTTTGGGTGAAATTGACCAACGGCGAGATCAACGCCAAGCGGATGGAAGTGACCGAGGGCGGGGCCGTCATCCGCTTCTCCGGCGGCGTGTCGACGTCGTTTGTGCCGGCTCACGATTCCTCGCAGGCAAACGAAGAATGAGATACCGGTTTGCGCTTGCAGCCTTGTTGTTATTGTTCGCGCCAGGATGGGCGGCGGCGCAAGACCGCCATGCGGCCGCGGGTCCGGCCGCCGCTGCGGGCCCGGCCGCCGACGCGTCCGACAATCAGGAGCAGCCGATTCAGATCGAGTCAGCGACACTTGAAGTCCGCGACAAAGAAAAAATTGCGACATTCTCCGGCGACGTGCAGGTGGTTCAGGGCGACATGACCATAAAATGCCAGACGCTCGTCGTTTTCTACGGCGGCGGACGGAACGGCGGCAGCCCGACGGTTGCGTCTGCGACGGCGGGAGGCGCGAATGGCTCGCACCCGCCTGCGCAGCGGGCCAGCGTCATGCCGCAAGGCCAGCAGGACATCCGCCGGATCGAAGCGCGCGGCGGCGTGACCGTCATTTCCAAGGACCAGAACGCCAGCGGTGATCTCGGCGTCTACGATCTGAAAAAGAAGACCATCACGCTTACCGGCAACGTGGTCGTCAGTCAGGGAAAGAATGTCCTGCACGGCGATCGCGTCGTTGTCGATACCGTGACCGGCAACGCACACCTCGATTCCGGGGTCTCGAGCCAAAATCGGGTCCGCGCTCTCATTCTACCTAATAAGGGCGATAATGGCGGCGCGCCGAACTTCATGTCGATTGGCCCGAAAGCGAACTAAAGGGGCGGGGCCAAAGCATTCCCGGGAAAAAACCGCTAGAATTGATTTGTTGACGCGATCGGCGTGGTGGCGCGGAAATTGCCGCGATTCGAGCCCGATTTTGCGAGGAGCGCGTGCTGGATTTCTTTTCCTACTTCCGCCGGCGCCGTAATCCGGCGTCGCGCCGTAAGGCCACCGACGCGGGCGAGGTTATCGACCTCGGCAGTATGGGAGGCGCGATCAGCGGAAACTACGTCGATATTGCGAGTGTGCCGGCGCCAGCCCGCGCGCCACGCGACGCGAAGCTCGTCCGCCGCCCCCGCAAAGCGCCGCCCGAATTGCGCGCGCCTGAACCGGCGCCGGCCGAGGTGTTGGTTTCTGAACCGCCGCCGCCCGAGGTTTGGGTGCCCGAACCGGCACCGGAGGCGTGGGCTCTCGAAACTGCGCCAGAGGCGTGGGTTCCCGAACAGCCGCCACCGGAGACGTGGGCGCCGGAACCGCTGCCGGCCGAATTGCGTCCCATTGAACCGCCGCCAAAGCGCCGTGCTCCGGCGGCAGAGCAGCAGATTGCCTTGCAGGAGCGGCCGCAGCCGGCTCGTCCGCGCCGGCGCACCGACGGCAATCGCGGCGCGACCGCCGAACGCAAGGGCGTGATCTCGGTCCATGGCGTGGAGAAGAGCTTTGTCGGCCGCAAGGTGGTCAAAGGAGTGAGCTTGTATTTGCGCCGGGGTGAGGCGGTAGGCCTGCTCGGGCCCAACGGTGCCGGCAAGACTACGGTCTTCTACATGATGACCGGGCTTATCCACGCCGACAAAGGGCGCATCGAACTTGACGGTTACGACGTGACGGCGCTGCCGATGTATCAGCGGGCACGGCTCGGCATCGGCTATCTGCCGCAGGAGGCTTCCATCTTCCGCGGGCTGAGTGTCGAGCAGAATATTCGCGCCGTGCTTGAAGTGGTTGAGCGCGACCCGAAACGGCGGCAGCGCGATCTCGATGGGCTGCTGGAAGAGTTCAACATTACGCACTTGCGCAAGACGCCGGCCATCGCTCTCTCCGGCGGCGAGCGCCGCCGGGTGGAGATCGCCCGCTCGCTGGCCACACGGCCAAACTACATGCTGCTCGATGAACCGTTTGCCGGCATCGATCCGATCGCGGTCGGCGACATTCAAGCGCTGGTGCGCCATCTGACCAACCGGGGCATCGGCGTGCTCATTACCGACCACAATGTCCGCGAGACGCTCGGGCTCACCGATCGCGCCTACATCATTTATTCCGGGGAGGTCCTGATGGAGGGCCGTACCGACGATATCGTCAACAACCCCGACGTGCGCCGCCTCTACCTTGGCGAGCAATTCGAGCTTTAATAATATTTGAAAACGGTTGACGACTCCGCGCGTGGCTTGCGGTACATCTTGCTACAAGCAAGAATTGGACCAGTTCAAGCCCGGGTATCCATGGCGCTTACACAAAGACTGCTGATCCGCCAGAGCCAGGCGCTGGTCATGACGCCGCAGCTCATGCAGGCGATCAAGCTCTTGCAGCTCTCCAATCTCGATCTCGTCGCGTATGTCGAAGGCGAACTCGAGCGCAACCCGTTGCTCGATCAAAGCGCCGACGACACTGAACCTGTGGCGGAGCCCGAGGCGGCTCTGCCTGCGGAGTCCAATGGGTCGGACGGCGAAGGATGGGGCGAAAGCGAAAGCGTGCCGGCTAATGATGCCGTGGAACATCGCGGGGAAGCGGGCCTCGATGACGCCTTTACCGATGAAGGCCATTCGGACGGCGCGCGCGGCCCTGAGGGGCCGGCGGCATATTCGCAATGGGCTTCGGTCGGCGGCGGTGGCGGCGGTGCCGACGGCGACTACAATCTCGAGGCTTACGTTCCCGCCGAAACCACGCTCGGCGACTGGCTGCGGCAACAGCTTGTCATCGCCATCGCCCAGCCGTCGCGGCGCATGATCGGTCAGTATCTGATCGATCTGATAGACGAAGCCGGATACCTCGGCGCCGATTTGGCGGCGGTGGCGGAAAGGCTCGGCACCAGCGTCAAGGAAGTCGAAGCTGTGCTCGGCGTTCTGCAGACCTTCGATCCGACGGGAATATGCGCGCGCGACTTGGCCGAGTGCCTGGCTTTGCAGCTTAAGGAGCGCAACCGGTTCGATCCAGCGATGCAAGCTTTGATCCTTCGTCTCGATCTGGTGGCAAAGCGCGATTTCGCGGCGTTGAAAAAATTATGCGGCGTTGGCGACGAAGATCTTACGGAAATGATCGCCGAGGTTCGCCGTCTCAATCCCAAACCCGGCCTAGGCTTTGGCTCGGCCGTGGTTCAGCCGATCGTGCCCGACGTATTTGTCCGGTCCGGTCCCGATGGCGGCTGGATCGTAGAACTCAATTCCGACACCTTGCCGAAGGTTCTGGTCAACCAAAGTTACTACGCCGAAGTCTCGGCGGTGGCGCGGCGCGATACTGAAAAAACCTATCTCGCCGAATGTTTGCAAAACGCGACGTGGCTGGTTCGCGCGCTCGATCAGCGCGCCCGCACCATCCTCAAGGTCGCGAACGAAATCGTACGCCAGCAGGATGGTTTCTTCGCGCGCGGCGTCGAGCATTTGCGGCCGCTTAATCTCAAGACGGTCGCCGAAGCCATTGGCATGCACGAATCGACGGTGTCGCGCGTCACCGCCAACAAATACATGGCGACCAGCCGCGGCATATTCGAGCTCAAATATTTCTTCACCTCGGCAATCGCCGCGGCGCATGGCGGTGAAGCGCACTCGGCCGAGGCGGTCCGCCACCGCATCAGGCAATTGATCGATGCTGAAAGCGCCGCGAACGTTTTGTCCGACGATACCATCGTCGACAAGTTGCGCGTTGCCGGTATCGATATCGCCCGGCGCACGGTGGCGAAATATCGTGAAGCCATGCGGATCCCGTCGTCGGTGCAGAGGCGGCGCGAGAAACAGGCCGCCGCGGCCGCGGGTTGAACGCCGCTTTGTTCAGGCGTGCCGATTTTTCCGGGCGTTGACACCGCTCCGGGGCGTGCCTAGCTCAATTGGACGGGGCGCGTTTTGCCGTGGAGGCAGCCTTGTCGTTTCGCATTTCCGGGAAAAATCTCGATGTTGGCGAAGCATTGCGAGGACGCATCGAGGCGCGCATCGCCGGCGCGCTGACCAAATATTTTGACGGCGGTTATTCCGGCCACGCGACGCTCGAACGTGAAGGTTCCGGATTTCGCACTGAATGCGCGCTGCATCTCGATTCCAAGGTCACGCTGCGCGCGGAAGGCAATGCGCCGGACGCCTATGAGAGCGCTGATCAAGCGGTGTTGCATGTGGAAAAAAAGCTGCGCCGCTATCACCGCCGCCTGAAGGATCATCGGCCGCGCGCGGTGCGGCCGCCATCCGATTGAGCGGACGGAATCGCGCCGGCTGGACGGCCGCCGAAACCCGGGAAGGAACTTCAGGGGTGGTCAAGGGGGATATAAATCCGCGGCCGGATGCCCATTGACGCAATTCCCGGCGCTCCCTATGGTCCGCCGCCTTTCACGCATGGTTCCGGAAAACCTACCCCAAACGTGAGGCCGGGAAAGAGGCCGGTTTTCCGGAAGACATCATGCGCGACTTCAAAATACGCCAGGCTTGACGCCTTTCCAGGTTCTCGCTGATGCCGCTCATCGATCTGGTCGCGCCAAACGCGATCATCCCTGCGCTCAAAGTCAACAACAAGAAGCAGGTGTTGCAGGAGCTTGCTGCGCGCGCGGCGGCTCTGACCGGGCAGAACGAGAAGACGATTTTCGATACGCTTATGCAGCGCGAAAAGCTCGGCTCTACCGCCGTCGGCAACGGCATCGCCATTCCGCACGGCAAGATGGCGACGCTGAGCCGGTTGTTCGGATTGTTCGCGCGGCTGGATCGCTCGGTCGATTTCGAGGCGCTCGATGGCCAGCCTGTCGACCTGATATTTCTTCTGCTCGCGCCCGAAGGGGCCGGCGCGGACCATCTGAAGGCGCTGGCGCGCGTGGCGCGGCTGCTGCGGGACTCTGCGGTGGCGGATAAGTTGCGCGCCTCGGAAGACGCTGAAGCGTTATACGCGGTCTTGGCGATGCCGCCGGCAACCGCGGCATAACCGACCCCCGGTCAGTGTACGCTCACGGTCTCCAGCTTCTGGCTGACGGCGTTGGCAATCGCCGCTTCGCGGCTGTCGGTGAGCATGATCGGCGTGCCGTCGGCGGCGTGTAGCGCAAAGAGCTTCAGGCCGGGCTCGATTTCCGGAACCTGCGGAAACAGCGTGCGGACGTCCTCGGAGCGGATAGTTTTGACATAGGCAATCTCCCCGTCGCCGAGCAGCGCCAGCGCTTCGGGTGATATGGCGATCTGTTTCATTTCGGGACGTTCCGGCGACATGGCCGTCTCCTTCTTCTTGGTAACGCTGCTCAAGCCTATCGGGTTTCTCACTCGGATTCTTTGATTGATATCGACTTTATGACGCGTTCGGGCTGCGGGCGGACGAGGTCGATCAAGAGCAGGCCGTTCTTCAAGTCGGCGCTGCGGACTTCCATCCCCTCCGCCAGGACAAAGCTGCGCTGGAACTGGCGGGCGGCAATGCCGCGATGCAGGTATTGGCGGGTCTTGTCGTCCTGCTGCCGGCCGCGAATAACGAGCTGGCTCTCCTCGAGCGTCACGTCGAGCTGATCTCGGGTGAAACCGGCCACCGCGAGCGTGATGCGCAGGCATTCCGGCCCGCCTGGGCCGCGCGCAATGCGCTCGATATTATAGGGCGGATAGCCGTCAGCGCCTTTGGCGACGCGATCCAGCACGCGCTCGATTTCATCAAAACCAAGCAGAAAGGGACTCGAAAACGATGAAATCCGCGACATGCCGTCAAAGCCCTTCGTCAAGCGACTTTGCGGGGCCCTTACGGCGCCCCTTCACGCTATATGGCAGTGGCCAACAGAGGCCGCAAGGCGAGCCGCCGCGACCGGCAGGCGCGGCTGCGGCACCCCGCTGCCGGGGGGGGGAATTAACGGAGCTTCAGCGGGCCAGGCAGGGCGCGCTCGGCTTTGGCGGACAGCTCCGCTTCATGGCGGCCGACGAAATGCGCGCCTAGCGCGATCACCACCACCGCGGCAATGCCGATGACAATGACCAGCGGGCCAGCGACCTTCTCGATCTGGCGGCCGAGCAAAAAGGCGGCAAAGCCGAACGCGCAGGCCCACAGCACCGCGCCGGCGATGTTGGCGAGCATGAATTGCCGCCACGGCATGCGGTTGGCACCGGCCAAAATGCCGGCGAGCGCCCGCAACAGCGGCACAAAGCGCGCGATAATGATGATCTTGCCGCCGTGTTTCAGAAACAGGTATTCGCCGAGCTTGATGCGGCTTTCGGTGAGCCGCAGGTACCGTCCGTAGCGCAACAGCAGCCGGTAACCGAACTCGCGGCCGATCAGGTAGCCGCCGACTTGCCCAACCACGGCCGCGACCGCCGCTGTCGCCACCACCTCGTAAATATTGAGGTCGTGCTTGGTGCCGGCGAGGATCGAGGCAAGGATCAGCACCGACTCGCCGGGAAACGGCAAGCCGACGCTCTCAAAGCCGATGACCCCGGCCACCACAACCAAGCCGTAGACGTGAACGAGGTGGCCGAAGGAAACCATGTAGCTTGCGCAGGGAGACCTGAACTGAGGCGCCACGGCGGCGGGCGGGCGCCACTTATAGGGGATTTTCCGCCGCAGGCCATCCCGATTGACGCCGCAATGGCGAGCAAGGCGATTTGGGGTTAAATCGCACGCGCGGACGGGCGGTTAAGGAATGCGACAAAATGCCGAAGCGGCTGTGCGGGCCATTAAGGGGTGCGATACTTGGGCTGGCGCTCGTGCTTGGCGGTTGCGCGCACGGCTCGGGTTTCGGTGACGCCACGCCCGCCAACGACCCGGACATCAACGTCTATCCCGCGAATTACAAGCCCGACATCGTTGCCGCCATGCACGCCTATCTCAGCGACCCGACCGGCATCCGCGATGCCGGCATCGCCGAGCCGGCGCTAAAAACCGTGGGTGGCAATCTGCGCTATGCCGTGTGCCTGCGCTTCAATGCCAAAAAGCGCGGCGCTGAGTATGCCGGAACCAAGGAGCTGTTTGCCGTCTTCGTGGCCGGCCGCTTCGATCGCTTCGCCGAAATGCCCAAGGGCGAGCACGCCGACCACGACGAGCACGATCGCTGCGCCGGCGCCGCCTACACGCCGTTTCCGGAGCTGGAGAAACTTTCGCGGTGAGGTAACGCGATGCACCTGCGCCGCGCTAAGCGGCGCCGGTGGTTTCCGAGCCGGTCTAGGACTTCTTGCCGTACGGATTGGTGCTGGGATTGGACTGGCTGTGCATTCCGGCGAACGGCGAGGGGGCCGTGGCCCCGCCTTTCTTCTTGTTCTTGTCTTGCTTCGGTTTCTTCTTTTCCTTGTTGCTTCGCATCTGACCCTTAGCCATGGCCGCCTCCTGCGTTTCGCGGACGATTCGTCTGCGCAGAACGCAACCTAGCCCCGGCGGCCATCTTGTTCCAGACGCCTGCGGCGAGGGGGATCGATAAAATCGCGATCTTGTAAAAGTGCTTCCGGCGCCGCCATATCCGGCGCCGGATGGGTCTTGCGCGGCGAGCCTATTCCGCCGCCTGCGCCTGCTCGTTCACCATCGAATCGGCCAGTTCGGTCAGCGCGCCGTCGGTCTTCTTCTCCTCGTTGAGCGTCGCATCGAGGAGCCGCATCGCGTCGTCGCGGCCCATCTGTTCGGCCCAGCGCTTTAGCGTGCCGTAGCGTGCGATCTCGTAATGCTCGACCGCTTGTGCGGCCGAAATCAGGCCGGCATCGAGCGCCGCCGTGCCCTTGAATTCCTTCATGATCTCGGCGCCTTCCTCGATGATGCCTTCGATCGCCTCGCACTTCTTGCCCTTGGGCGCCACGTCGATCAGCTTGAACACCTTTTCCAGCCGGGAGACGTGACCTTCGGTTTCCCGCAGGTGCTTCTGGAAGGCGGCCTTCAGCTCATCGGAATGTGCGGCCTTGGCCATTTTCGGCAGCGCCTTGAGGATTTTGTTTTCGGCATAGAAGATGTCTTTGAGCGTGTCCTCGAATAGATCGTCCAAGGTCTTGTTTTTATTGCTCGCCATTGCGGTGTCTCCGGTTGTTTGACACCGCCTCAACTCAGCCTGGATGCCTTGGTTCCGCGACGGCAGTCGCGAAGCGGAACGTCAGCGCCGGCGCGGTTTCCAGCCGCCGCGCATGCCCGGCCGGCCGAGCGTCGAACGCGGCCCAGACGGCGCGCCGGGCGCTTCGCCGGATGCGGCCGACTTCTGCCCGGGTATCGACTCCACGCCCGGTCCCATCTCGTCGAGATTGGGTTTGCGCGGGGCATTTCTTGTTGTCCCTGCCGCGCCTCCGGCGCTCCCCGCCTCTTGGCGGTCTTTCGGCCGGTGCGGGGCGACTTCGTGATAAAGCGCGATGCCCATTTCATCGAGCGCGGGCTTGTGCACTTTGCTTCTGTCCCGTGTCATCCCACCCCGACGCGCTTTACGCGTCGACCCTCCCCCTCCGGGCGAGGGTGAGAAGAATTTCGCTGTCGGATCGTCGATCACGGCGAGTTCGGTCGAGCGCAGGCGCTTGATTTCGTCGCGCAGCCGCGCCGCCTCTTCAAAGTCGAGATCGGTGGCGGCGGCGCGCATGCGCGTCTCCAGATCGCCGATCACCGCCTCGAAATTATGCCCGATGGTGGCGGCCTCGGCGAATTCGCCGGGGCCGTCGCCGGTCGAGACCAGGACGTGGTCGCGCTCGTACACGCTCGACAGAATATCGGCGATGCCTTTGCGCACGCTTTCCGGCGTGATGCCGTTGGCGGTGTTGTAAGCTTCCTGCTTCTCGCGCCGGCGATTGGTTTCGGCGATGGCGCGCTCCATCGAACCGGTCATCGCGTCGGCATAGAGAATGACGCGGCCGTCGATATTGCGCGCGGCGCGGCCGATGGTTTGCACCAGGCTGGTCTCGCTGCGCAGGAAGCCTTCCTTGTCGGCGTCGAGAATGGCGACCAGCGCGCATTCGGGAATGTCGAGACCTTCGCGCAACAGGTTGATGCCGACCAGCGCGTCGAAGGCGCCCAGCCGTAAATCGCGGATGATCTCGATGCGCTCGATGGTGTCGATGTCCGAGTGCATGTAGCGCACGCGGATGCCCTGCTCGTGCAAATACTCGGTCAAGTCCTCGGCCATGCGCTTGGTGAGAACGGTGATCAGGGCGCGATAGCCGTTGCGCGCCACCTGCCGCACTTCGCCGACCAGGTCGTCGACCTGGGTGCGGGCCGGACGGATGTCGACTGGCGGATCGATCAGGCCGGTCGGCCGGATCACCTGCTCGGTGAACACGCCGCCGGATTCGTTGAGTTCCCAGGGGCCGGGCGTTGCGGATACGCAAAGTGTCTGCGGCCGCATGGCGTCCCACTCCTCGAAGCGGAGCGGCCGGTTGTCCATGCACGAGGGCAGGCGGAAGCCGTATTCTGCGAGCGTCGCTTTTCGCCGGAAGTCGCCGCGAAACATGCCACCGAGCTGCGGCACGGTGACGTGGCATTCGTCGACGAATACGAGTGCGTTGTCGGGCACATATTCGAACAAGGTCGGCGGCGGCTCGCCTGGTCTCCTTCCGGTGAGATAGCGCGAATAATTCTCGATGCCGGCGCAGGCGCCGGTCGCTTCCATCATTTCCAGGTCGTAGAGCGTGCGCTGCTCAAGCCGTTGCGCTTCCAAAAGCCGGCCGGCGGCATTGAGCTGGTCGAGCCGCTGTCTGAGCTCGAACTTTATGCCGGAGATCGCCTGCAACAGCGTCGGCCGCGGCGTCACGTAGTGCGAGTTGGCGTAGACTTTGACGAATTCGAGCTCGTCGGTTTTTAGTCCGGTGAGCGGATCGAATTCGTGAATCGATTCAACTTCGTCGCCGAATAGCGACACGCGCCAGGCGCGGTCCTCGTAGTGCGCCGGAAAAATCTCGACCGCGTCGCCGCGCACGCGAAACGAGCCGCGATGGAAATCGCCGGCGGTCCGCTTGTATTGCAGCGCCACCAGATCGGCCAGCAATTGGCGCTGGTCGAGCCGCTCGCCGCGCTTAATGGAAAAAGTCATTGCCGAATAGGTTTCGACCGAGCCGATACCGTAGATGCACGACACCGAGGCGACGATGATGACATCGTCGCGCTCGAGCAGCGACCGCGTCGCCGCATGCCGCATGCGGTCGATCTGCTCGTTGATCGAGGAATCTTTCTCGATATAGGTGTCGGTACGCGGGATGTAGGCTTCGGGCTGGTAATAGTCGTAATAAGAGACGAAATACTCGACCGCGTTGTCGGGGAAGAACGATCTGAACTCGCCGTAAAGCTGCGCTGCCAGCGTCTTGTTGGGCGCGAGGATCAGGGCAGGGCGCTGCGTCTCTTCGATCACCTTCGCCATCGTAAAAGTCTTGCCCGAGCCGGTGACGCCGAGCAGCACCTGGCTGCGGTCGTTGCGGCGCGCGCCTTCCACCAGGTCTTTGATCGCCTGCGGCTGGTCGCCCTTGGGCTCGAGATCGGATTTGATGACGAGGCGCTGCCCGCCCTCAGATTTTTCTGGCCGCGGCGGCCGGTGCGGCGTCCACAATTGGCCGTGAAATTCCGGCCGGCCTTCGCGCAATAGCCTGTCGAGCGATTGCTGACTGGCAAGCCCGGCGACGGTCCCGATTTCGCCGCGGCCGGAGCGCCGCAGGCGCAAGTGTGCCGGACCCATATCCGGCGTGATCACATTGCGCGAATCTACTTCGTCTTCGCGCTCGTCGATGCCGAGCGCGCGCGCGAGATCGGGATCGAGCTCGCCGGGCGGTATCGGTGTTTTGCCGGTATAACTTTGCTGCGCTTCGCCGAAGCCGCGCGCAACCGAGGCGCGGGCGCGATGCGCATTGGCGAAGTCGGCGCGGCGATCGAAGGAATTATCCGGCGCGGGCTGAATTCGATCGCCGAGATTTTCGATTCCGGCCTCGTCTTGTTTGGGTGACGTTGTTCGTTGTTCCCCTCCCCCTTGTGGGGAGGGGGTGGAATGGTATTGCGTCGAAGGAGTTTGCTTCGCGCGAGCACCCCCCTCCCGACCCTCCGCCACAAGGGGGGAGGGAGCACGAAGAGTCTTCGCGCCGCGCTCGATGCCGGTCTGAGACCCGACGCCGGCGCGTCCCTGGCCGATCGCTGGATTGAGCAAATCGGCCAGCGCCGGATCAAGCGGCGACGCATCCGGCCGCGCCGCCTTGGCGCGGGTCGGCTTGGCCGGGTCCTTTTTCGAGTGCTTTGCCGGATCGCGGTGCGGGCTTTTCGCCATGCTGCCAATATGGGTTGAGTCCGGTGGCGGGGAAAGTGACGCCCGTCCTTACAGGCGTCATGCCCGCACATAGCCGTTCGAAGAACGGCGTCGCTTTGCTCGCCTATGTTGCGGGCATCCACGCCATTGGCCGCCGAAGACGTGGATGGCCGGGA
>DATNNI010000545.1:0-3665 GCA_035601915.1 Xanthobacteraceae bacterium | reverse complement strand
TGGGGCTCACAGGCCGCGGATCAGCCGGGCTCGCTCAATCTGATCGGGATCAAGAATCCGGCAGTCGATGCCATGATCGATCAGGTGATTTTCGCCAAGAGCCGTTCCGATCTTGTCGCCGCCACCAAGGCGCTCGATCGGGTGCTATTGTGGAATCATTACGTTGTCCCGCAATGGACCTACGGCAAAGTGCGCAGCGCGCGTTGGGACCGTTTCGGCCGTCCTGATCCCCTGCCAAAATACAGCGGCGCCGCGTTTCCGGCGTTGTGGTGGTGGGATGCCGAGAAGGCGGCCAAGACCGGAAGCCGTCAGTAATGAAATGAATGCGCTAACGCGCCGATCCGTTCTCAAGCTGACCGCCGGCGTGGCCGCGGCGAGCGCGTCTTTCCTCGCGGCGCGCGCCGGGGGTGAAGTTGAATCGCACGGCATGTCGGCCTTTGGCGACCTCGCCTACCCCGCCGACTTCCAGCACTTTAGTTATGTCGATCCGCACGCGCCGAAAGGCGGCACGTTCTCGCAAATCGGCCCCGACCGGCAATTCAACCAGAACTTTCTGACCTTCAATTCGCTGAACAGTTACATCCTCAAAGGCGATGCGGCTCAGGGGATGCAATTGACGTTCGCCACACTGATGGTGCGTTGCGGCGACGAACCCGATGCCATGTATGGGCTGGCGGCGGAGAAAGTAAGGCGCTCGGCGAGCGGCCTGACTTACCGATTTTTCATCCGCCCGCAGGCACGATTTCACGACGGCACCCGCCTCACGGCGGCTGACGCGGCTTTTTCGCTGAACATCCTCAAGCAAAAAGGCCACCCGCTGATCACTCAATCGCTGCGCGATTTTGTCGGCGCCGAAGCCGAGAGCGAGACCATCGTGGTCGCCACTTTCGCGCCGCAGCGCGCCCGAGACGTGCCGCTTCTGGTCGCCGAGCTGCCGATTTTCTCCAAGGCCTATTACGCGATCAAACCGTTCGAGGAGTCGACGCTCGACGTGCCGCTCGGCTCGGGCGCTTACCGCGTCGGCCGCTTCGAGCCCGGCCGTTACATTGAATATAACCGCGTGACCGATTGGTGGGGCGCCGACCTTCCGGTCGCCTGCGGCCAAAATAATTTTGACGTCGTGCGTTTCGAATATTACCGCGACCGCGATGTCGGCTTCCAGGGATTTACCGCCGAGAATTATCTGTTTCGCGAGGAATTTACCTCGCGCACCTGGGCGACGCGCTACGACTTTCCCGCGATCAAGGACGGGCGGGTCAAGAAAGACATTATTGCCGATGACACACCCTCGGGGGCTCAGGGCTGGTTCATCAACACGCGGCGGCCGAAATTCGCCGATCCGCGCGTGCGCGAGGCGTTGTGCAACGCGTTTGATTTCGAGTGGACCAACAAAACCATAATGTACGGCTCTTATGAGCGCACCATATCGGTGTTCCAGAACTCCGACATGATGGCAAAAGGGCCGCCCAGCGGCGACGAACTCGCGCTGCTCGAGCCGTTCCGCGGCCGTGTGCCGGACGAAGTATTCGGCGAACCCTATATGCCGCCGGCGTCGGACGGCTCCGGCCAGGACCGCGCACTGCTGCGCAAAGCTACGCAGCTTCTGAAAGATGCCGGCTGTGCCGTCGTGGGCGGCAAGCGCATGCTGCCGAGCGGCGAGCCTTTGAGCATCGAGTTCCTCATCGACGAGCCGACCTTCGAGCCGCACCATATGCCGTTCATCAAAAATCTCGGCACGCTCGGCATCGACGCCTCGCTGCGGATTGTCGACCCGGTGCAATATCGCGCCCGCCGCGATGGCTTCGACTTTGACATTACCGTCGACCGCTTCAGCTTCTCCGCAACGCCCGGTGATTCGCTGCGTTCTTTTTTTTCCTCGCAAGCCGCTGCATTGAAAGGCTCCAACAACCTCGCCGGCATCGCCGATCCGGCAATCGACGCACTCATCGACCGTATCATCGCCGCGCCAACGAGACCCTCGCTGACCGTCGCCTGTCGCGCGCTCGATCGCTTAATCCGCGTTGGCCGCTATTGGATTCCGCATTGGTACAAGCCCTCGCATTGGATCGCCTATTGGGATGTGTTCGGCCGGCCGCCGGCGCAGCCGCGCTATTTCCGCGGCATTCCCGAAACTTGGTGGTATGACGCAGAGAAAGCGGCGAAAATCCAGCGCGCCGGCTGAGCACGCCATGCTATACGGCACCGGTCGCGCATAAGGACGTTGTCTCGTCGTCACGGTCGCAAGGCCGAATAGTTCGCCGATCACGTTGGAGTCCTATGACCGCCTATATCGTCCGCCGCGTCCTGTTCATGATCCCGACGATTTTCGGGATCATGCTGGTGTCGTTCGTGGTCGTACAGTTCGCGCCCGGCGGCCCGGTGGAGCGCGTCATCTCCCAATTATCCGGCAACGACACCGGCGCCACCTCACGCATTTCCGGCTCGGCCGGCGGCGACTTCGGGAACCGCGGCGCGATCCAGTCGGGCGCCCAGATGGACATCAATTCGAAGTATCGCGGCGCGCAGGGCCTCGATCCCGAATTCATCAAGAGCCTTGAAAAGCAATTCGGCTTTGATAAGCCGGCTTACGAGCGTTTCTTTCTGATGCTGTGGAACTATCTCCGCTTCGATTTCGGCAAGAGCTATTTCCGCGACATCAGCGTCTTGGAGCTTATCAAGGAAAAGCTGCCGGTCTCCATCTCACTCGGCATCTGGATGACGCTTTTGAGCTATCTGATTTCCATCCCGCTCGGCATCCGCAAGGCGGTGCGCGACGGGACGCAATTCGACGTATGGACCTCAGGCGTGATCATCATCGGCTACGCCATTCCCGGCTTCCTGTTCGCCATCCTTCTCATCATTTTGTTTGCCGGCGGCTCGTTCTTCCAGATTTTTCCGCTGCGCGGGCTCACTTCCGACGGGTGGGAGCAATTTTCGTGGTGGCACAAAATTCTCGATTATTTCTGGCACCTGACGCTGCCGATTATTTCCATGGGGCTCGCAGCGTTCGCCACCATGACGCTCTTGACCAAAAACTCTTTCCTCGAAGAATTACGAAAGCAATACGTGCTGACTGCGCGCGCCAAGGGCTGCAGCGAGCGGCAAGTGCTCTACGGCCACATTTTCCGCAACGCCATGCTCCTGGTGATTGCCGGGTTTCCCGCGGCATTTGTCGGCGCCTTTTTCGCCGGCGCGCTTTTGATCGAAACTATTTTCTCGCTCGACGGTCTGGGATTGTTGAGCTTCGAGAGCGTGCTCAACCGCGATTATCCGGTGGTATTCGCCAACCTTTACATTTTCGCCCTCGTCGGCCTAGCGGTGAACTTGATTTCCGACCTGACCTACACCTGGATCGATCCGCGCATCGACTTCGAGACGCGGGAGGTGTGAGGTGGACGTCAAGGCCGACGAAGAGAAAACCGTCGACACGCCGGCCGCCAAGCGGGAAGCCGTTCCGGAGCTCATGCCGGATGTCGAGCCAACCGGGCCGCTAGGCCCCCCGGCCGCACCGCCGCGTTTTGCCCTTTCACCGATCAACACGCGCCGCTGGCGAAACTTCAAGACCAACCGCCGCGGATTCTGGTCGCTCTGGCTCTTTCTGGTGCTCTTTATCGCCTCGCTGTTCGCCGAATTTATCGCCAACGACAAGCCGCTTTATGTCAGCT
>DATNNI010000544.1:0-3109 GCA_035601915.1 Xanthobacteraceae bacterium | reverse complement strand
ATATCGAGATCGACAAGCTCGGTGACCCTATTGGCAAGCAAGATCAGTACATCGCCGCCATCGGCGGCGTAACCTGCTTCACCTTCCACAAGGACGGAGCGGTGGAGGCCGTGCCGCTGGCGATTGACGAGGAGACCCGCTACGCGCTCGAGGACAATTTGTTGCTGTTCTTTACCGGGTTCTCTAGGACGGCTTCGGCAGTGCTTAAGGATCAGGACGACCGCACCAAGGGTCGCGATACGGCGATGATCGACAACCTGCACTACGTTAAGGATCTCGGCCTTCGCAGCAAATCGGCGCTCGAATCGAGCGATCTGGTCGGGTTCGGCAAGCTGATGCACGAGCATTGGGAGAACAAGCGCAAGCGCTCCAACAACATATCAAACAGCCAAATCGACAGGTGGTACGGTATCGCTCTCGACAACGGCGCGATCGGCGGTAAATTGATCGGTGCCGGCGGCGGCGGTTTTCTCATCTTCTACGCCGAGGACAAGACCCGCCTGCGCCATGCCATGCGCGAAGCCGGATTGCCCGAGGTGCGGTTTCGATTTGACTTTGAAGGCACCAGGATCGTCGCCCAATAACAATGTTGCCGATAGCTATTCTTGCTGGAGGCGCCGCCTCGCGATTGCGCCCGCTCACCGAGGCGACACCGAAGTCGCTGGTTGAAGTCGCCGGCAAGCCGTTCATCGTCCATCAATTGAACTTGCTCCGGCGCGAAGGCGTTGAACGCGCGGTGCTGTGCGTCGGGCATCTCGGTGAAAAGATCAAAGAATTCGTCGGCGACGGCGCAAGTTTCGGCTTGCAGGTCGCTTATAGTTTCGACGGCGACCGGCTTCTGGGCACTGCTGGCGCGCTAAGGCACGCCCTGCCCCTGCTCGGCGAGGCATTCTTTGTCCTCTACGGCGACAGTTATCTGGACGTGGCGTTGCACTCGATCGAACTCGCTTTCCAGCGGCGTGGGCTGCCGGCGCTGATGACGGTGTTTCGCAACGAGGGCCGCTGGGACACAAGCAACGTCGTGTACGACGGCGCGCGGATCATCTATTACGACAAGCGCGCACGGCGTTCCGACATGCGCTACATCGATTATGGCCTCGGCGTCCTGACCGCCGGCGCGCTGGCGGGCGAAAATGCCGAACAGCCGCTCGACCTGGCCGAGGTCTACTCGGGCCTAGCCGCTCGCGATATGCTCGCGGGCTATGAAGTTTTCCGGCGATTCTACGAGATCGGCACGCCAGCCGGACTGGCCGAGACCGATCGATATTTGAGTGAAGGCGCGATGGGGATCGGCGACCACACCAAGACATATTACGAGGAGGTGGCGGCGGTGGCGGCCGCAATCGATCAATCCGCGATCGAGCGAATGATCGGCATGCTCATCGATCTGCGCGACCGCGGTGGCCGGCTGTTCATTCTCGGCGTCGGCGGCGGCGCCGCAAATGCGGGACACGCGGTCAATGACTTCCGCAAGATTTGCGGCATTGAAGCCTATGCACCTACCGACAACGTCTCCGAGCTTACCGCGCGCATCAATGATAATGGCTGGCCCACGGTCTTCGCCGAATGGCTGCGCGGCAGCCGCATCGGCGACAAGGATGCGGTTCTTGTTTTCTCGGTTGGCGGCGGCAGCGAAAAGCTGAATGTGTCGGCGAATATTGTCGAGGGGCTCAAATTGGCGAAGTCGGTGGGCGCAAAAGTGATCGGCGTGGTCGGGCGCGATGGCGGCTACACGCGCGAGGTTGCCGATGCTTGTGTCGTGGTGCCGACCATCAATCCCGCCATGGTGACTGCTCACACCGAAGCTTTTCAGGCGGTCGTCTGGCATGGGATTGTCAGCCACCCAAAGCTGTTGCAGCACGAGATGAAATGGGAGGCCGTCAGCGCGGTGGCGGCGCGCGGAGGCCGAGACTGCGATGCCGGCTAAAAGCGGTCAGATCTACGCTGGTGTGGGCGGCTGGAATTTCGCGCCGTGGCGGGGCGTGTTCTACCCGAAGGGGTTGCCGCAGGCACAGGAGCTCGCCTACGCCGGCAGCCATCTGACATCGATTGAGATCAATTCGACTTTCTACGGTTCGCAGAAGCCCGAAAGTTTTCGCAAATGGGCAAGCACCGTTCCGGACGGCTTTGTCTTTTCGGTCAAAGGCCCGCGCTTTACCACGAACAGGCGCGTACTCGCCGAGGCCGGCGACTCGATCAACCGCTTTCTGAATTCAGGTGTGCTCGAACTTAAGGACCGGCTCGGCCCGATACTGTGGCAATTCGCGCCGACCAAGAAATTCGACGCCGCCGATTTCGGAAAGTTCCTCGAATTGCTGCCGGCCAAGGCCGACGGGCGGCGAGTACGTCATGTCGTCGAAGTCCGCCATTCCAGCTTCCGCACGCCTGAGTTCGTCGCGCTTCTTCGTCAGTTCGGCATCCCGGTCGTGTTCACGGACCATATGACCTACCCCTCAATCGCCGATGTGACCGGCGATTTCGTCTATGCGCGCCTGCAGAAGGGCGAAGACTCCGTTCCCACCGCCTACCCGGCCAAGGAGATTGACGCATGGACCGGCCGTTTGCGGCTGTGGGCCGAGGGCAAAATCCCGACGGATTTGCCCCGGATCGACGCCGCAACCGAGCCGGCAAAGCTCGCAGAGCGCAACGTCTTCGTCTATTTTATTCACGAGGGTAAAATTCGCGCACCTGCGGCCGCCATGGCGCTGATCGAGCGATTGAGGGCCTGACGCGGAATAGCGACCCTTAGGGAGGCTGCGGGTATGAACCAGGCGGATGTGGTCGGTTACGTCGGAGCGGTGTTCGTCTTCGCCACGTTCTGGATGAAGACCATGATCCCGCTGCGCGCGCTTGGCCTTGCCAGAAATTTTTTCTTCATCGGCTACGGATATTTGGCCGGCGCTTACCCGCCCTTGGCGCTTCACCTGTTGCTGCTGCCGCTCAATATCATGCGCCTCCATCAAATGCTGCAATTGAGCCGCCAAGTCGCGCAGGCCGCAGCCGGCGACCTCAATATGGATTGGATCAAGCCATTTACCTCATCGCACGCGATGAACCCCGGCGACCTGTTGTTTCGCAAAGGCGAGCTGGCGGATCGCATGTTCTTCGT
>DATNNI010000543.1:0-2442 GCA_035601915.1 Xanthobacteraceae bacterium | reverse complement strand
CGGCAAGCTCAAGGTCACCGGCTACCTCGAACGCGGCAATATGGGGACCTTCTCGGACGCCATTCTGCTTTCCCAAATGCCGGGGCCACTGTTCGGCGATCCGACTGACGCGTTGGCGGCGGTGCGCCACTATCAGAGCCGGCCGGGCGTGAGCCTCAATCTTGAACAGCAGATCAATGAGACGGTCGGTGTGTTCGCCCGCGCCGGTTGGGCGGACGGCAAGCAGGAGCCGTGGGACTTCACTGATATCGACCGCACCGTCCAAGCCGGTGTTTCCATCAACGGCAAATCATGGAACCGGCCGGACGATACGATCGGCATTGCCGGCATTGTCAACGGGCTTGATCCGGCTCACGAAGCTTATTTCGCGGCGGGGGGCTTGGGGATTCTCATCGGCGACGGCGCGCTGACCAATTACGGCGTCGAGCAGATTCTGGAAACCTATTACAGCTATGCGATCACATCTTCCATGAAGGTCAGCTTCGACTATCAGTTCATCGCCAATCCCGCCTACAACGCCGATCGCGGTCCGGTAAGCGTTTTCGCCGGCCGTTGGCACGCGACGTTCTGATAATCGTGGCGTAGACACGCCGCGGGTCCGTTAGCTAAAGCAAGGTGCGTTCAAGCTGGCGGACTGCCTCCTCGGCGTCCCATCCGCCCGGCGGCGCGGTGGAGAGCGTCGATGGCGGCCGAGCTTGACGGACCGCGGCTTAGCCCGCGATCGGGGACCGCGCGGCAGCTCGTCATTTTTCTGCATGGCTACGGTGCCGACGGTAACGATCTGATCGAGATCGGCCGCGCCTGGCAGCCGCTGTTGCCGCAGGCGGCGTTCGTCTCGCCGCATGCTCCGGAGCCGTGCGGCCAAGCTCCAGTCGGACGCCAGTGGTTCGCCTTGACCTTTCGCGATCCGAACGAGCGCTGGGTCGGTGTCAACAAAGCGGCGCCGGTACTGGAGCGTTTCATCGACGCCGAGCTGGCGCGTCATCGGCTGCCGCCGCAAGCGCTTGCGCTCGTCGGCTTCAGCCAGGGCACGATGATGGCGCTGCACGTCGGCTTGCGCCGCGCCGCAGCGCCGGCGGCAATCGTCGGATATTCGGGGCTGCTGGTCGTGCCGCCGCAAGGCAAGCCTGACGCGCTTGCCGCCGAGATCAAGTCGCGGCCGCCGGTGCTCTTGGTGCACGGCGACCAGGACGATCTCATTCCGGCGGAAGCGCTGTTTCAGGCGACGCAAGGACTGGCGGAGCTCGGCGTACCGGTGGAGTGGCATTTATCCGCCGGCGTCGGCCACGGCATCGATCCCGAGGGTTTGCGTCACGGCGGCGAATTTTTGGCGCGAAATTTTCGCGGCAAGACGTAAATCCCATGCGGTCTTCGCGGCGCAGGCCAAGAGCCGCGTTCTCAGTGATGGTGGTTTCGACTTGCCACCCGGAGGACCGCCGCAGCCCCACCCTCTCATAACCCACGGGGCAGGCTTCACAATCCTGTCACGCCTGCCTATAAACTAGCGTGCGAAACCGTAGCTGGGCATCTTGAGTCGAGGTAGGGTATCGTCTTGAACGCTCACGTGTCGCCATCCGGCTTTCCGGCGCTTGTTCTCAACGCGGATTTTCGGCCGCTGAGCTATTATCCGCTATCGCTCTGGTCCTGGCAGGACGCCATCAAGGCGGTGTTCCTCGATCGCGTCAACATCGTCGCCAATTACGATCGCGCGGTTCACAGTCCCAGCCTGGAGATGAAACTGCCGAGCGTCGTCTCGCTGAAAACTTTCGTCAAACCTTCGACACATCCGGCATTCACCAGGTTCAACGTTTTCCTGCGCGACCGTTTTTCCTGCCAATATTGCGGCAACCGCGACGACCTGACGTTCGATCACCTCGTGCCGCGGTCACGCGGCGGGCATACGACCTGGATCAACGTGGTCGCCGCCTGCTCGCCCTGCAATCTCAGGAAGGGCAGCCTGACGCCCGACGAATCAAAGATGTGGCCGTCGCAGCGGCCGTTCCAGCCTTCGGTGCAGCAACTGCACCGCAACGGCCGGCTGTTTCCGCCGAACTATTTGCACGAGAGCTGGCTCGACTATCTCTACTGGGATACCGAGCTCGATCCCTGATAGCGCCAGGACGCGCGGGTCCGATCACTTCTCTTATATTCCACGCACCGATCGCCCGGTCCGCGGGAACTGCGCAAGGGTTGCGCCCGTTCGTTGACGGACCTAAATGCGCGCTTTGGCTTTGCGACGCTTGGCACTGATGGATAGTTCGGAGCGCCGGTGAATGGGAAGCCTGGTCGTGCTCGATCTCATGGGCGGAGTGGCGCTGCTGCTCTGGGGTCTGCATATGGTGCTGACCGGGGTGCTGCGCGCCTTCGGCCCCGACCTGCGGCGCTTTCTCGGCAAGGCTCTCGGTAACCGCTTTTCCGCCTTCGGCGCCGGCCTTTTGATGA
>DATNNI010000542.1:0-3939 GCA_035601915.1 Xanthobacteraceae bacterium | reverse complement strand
TGACGCTCGATGCGCGCCGGCGACGTTTGCCCGTCGCACACCATTCGGTTACCTTGTTCGATACTCTAAAAACATTGGAAACCATGTCGCGCCTTCATCGCCGCGCGTTTCTCTCCGCCGCCGCCGCGATTTGCGCGGCGCCGGCGCTTGCGGCGACGACAACGCCGTCAACGATGGTCGATGTCGTGATTGTCGGCGCCGGCGCGGCGGGGATCGCCGCCGCGCGCCGGCTTGCGTCCGCCGGCCGCCGCTATGTGGTGCTGGAGGCGGCCGATCACCTCGGTGGGCGCTGCGTGACCGACACGCGGATTTTCGGAGTTCCCTACGATCTCGGCGCGCACTGGATTCACGCGCCGAACCTCAATCCGCTGACCAAGCTCGGCACCAGGCGCGGTATCGAAGTCTACCCGGCGCCGGCGAGCGAGAAAGTCCGCATCGGCCGGCGCTACGCGCGCGAAGGTGAAATGGAGGACTTTCTAACCGCCCAGGCGCGCGCCAACCGCGCTATCGCCGAGGCGGCGCGCAAGGCCGACGTCGCCTGCGAGCAGACGTTGCCGAACGACCTCGGCGACTGGCGCCCCGCGGTCGAGTTCGTGCTCGGTCCCTACACCTGCGGCAAGGATCTCGATCAAGTCTCGGTGCTGGATTTCGCTCGTTCACAGGACCGCGAGGCGGACGCATTTTGCCGGCAAGGCCTCGGCGCGCTGTTGGCTGCGCTGGCCGACGGCATATCGGTCAAACTCTCGACGCCCGCGCTCGCCATTGACTCGCGCCGCAACGTCGCAGTGGAGACGCCCAACGGGACGATCACGGCCCGCGCGGTCATCGTCACGGTGTCGACCAACGTGATCGCGTCCGGCGCCGTGAAGTTTACTCCCGACTTGGCCTCGGGCCAGCTGGACATGTTCGGCAAACTCTCGCTCGGCAGCTTCGACCACGTTGCGCTGACGCTTGCCGATAACGCGCTCGGCTTTGAAAGCGACGATCTTGTGTTCGAGAAATCAACGGACAAGCGCACCGCGGCAATTCTCGCCAATGTCGGCGGCACGCCGCTCTGCCTCCTGCAAGTCGCCGGCAGCTTCGGCCGCGAGCTCTCGGCGCAGGGCGAGGCGGCGATGGTCGACTTCGCCGCGGATTGGCTGGCAAACCTCTACGGCGCCGACGTCAAGAAGGCGGTAAGGCGCTCGCACGCTACGCGCTGGAACCACGACCCGCTGACGCTCGGCGCGTTCTCGGCGGCGGCGCCGGGATGGCAGAAGGCGCGCCGCATGCTCATGCAGCCGGCGAGCGACTCGGTGTGGTTCGCCGGCGAGGCGCTGCACGAGACGCTGTGGGGCACTGTTGGCGGAGCGTGGGAATCCGGCGAGCGCGCCGCGGACGCAGTGTTGCACCGGCTCGGCGGAGTAAAGGAAGCGCCGGTGGCGGAGGCTGCGCCGGTGGCTCGGCCGAAGCCGCGGCCACCACGCGCGCGGCAGCAGGAAATCGGCGCGGCGCCCGGCCTGTTTGCGCGCTGACGCCACGCAAGCCTTTTATGCGCGCAGCACCGCCCCGGTGCGCTTGCCGGCTTCGCCGACAATTTTCGCCGCCAGCGCGTCGATCTCGGCATCGGTCATGGTCTTTTCGCGCGGCTGAATAGTGACCGAAATGGCGATGGACTTTTTTCCCGGTTCAATGCCGGTGCCTTCGTAAACGTCGAACACGGTAACGGCTGCGATCAGTTTGCGATCCGCCGAAAGCGCTGCGCGCACGACGTCGGCAGCTTTCACCTCGCGCCCCACGACAAAGGCAAAATCGCGCTCGACCGGCTGGAGCGGCGAGAGGTCCAGCGCCGCTTTGGCGCGGGTGGCTTTCGCTTTCGGATCGGGCAATCGCTCCAAAATGATTTCAAATGCAGCGAGCGGGCCTTCCGCGTCGAGCTCCGCAAGCACGCGCGGGTGCAACTCGCCGAAATACCCGAGCACGTTCTGCGGTCCGATTTGAATCGCCCCTGACCGCCCCGGATGAAACCAGCCGGGACCGCCGGGCGCGATTTGCAGCGCCGCCATCGGCGCACCGGCTGCCGACAGCGCGGCCAGCGCATCGGCTTTGGCGTCGAATGCGTCGACGACATAGCGGTCCTTGCCGTTCTTGGGATTACTCCAGTGCCGGCCGATGCCGGAGGGTTTCGCGAGCGCCCGCCGCAAACCCGCTGCCGCCGTGAACTGGTCGGCCGGCGTATCGCCTTTAAAAATCTGCCCGACCTCGAACAAACCGACATCGGGAAAACCGCGGTCGGCATTTTTCTGCACAGCCGCGACCAGACCGGGAATGAGACTTGGCCGCATGTCGGACAACTCGGCAGCGATCGGATTGGCGAGCGCCAGTTCCGGCTGGCCGCCGCCGAACAACTCGGCGTGTTTCTTGCCGATGAATGACCACGTCACGGCCTCAGTGAGGTTGCGCGCCGCGAGCGCGCGCTTGGCCTTGCGAGTGCGCAATTGAATAGGCGTGAGCACCGGCTTGCGCGGTGCGGCGCCGCGATCGAACGGCGTCGCCGGAATGCGCTCGATGCCGGCAATGCGTACAACCTCTTCGACGAGATCGGCCTTCTCCTGCACATCAGGCCGCCAAGACGGGACGGCGACTCGAAGCCGCGCACCGCGCGTTGCGACGGAAAACCCCAGCCGTTCCAGAACGCGCCGGGTTTCCGTCGGCGGCACGGCGAGGCCGGCAAGCCGCTTAACTTCCGCGATCGGAAAATCGATCGAGTGTTTGCGGCTCGGCACCTTGCCGGCGATGGTGATCGCCGACGGCGTTCCGCCGCACAGGTCGAGCACCATCCGCGTTGCAAGCTCGAGTCCCGGCCGGGCGAAGGCCGGATCGACACCGCGCTCGAAACGATAGCGCGCATCGGAATCGATGCCGAGCCGTCGGCCGGTTTGCGCGATGTTGCTCGGAGCCCACAGCGCCGATTCGATCAGCACATCCGTCGTCGCCGCCGAACACCCGGTGTTTTCGCCGCCCATGATGCCGGCGAGTGATTCCACGCCGTCGTCGTCGGCAATGACACAAACACCTTCATCGAGCCGGTAGGTCTTGCCGTCGAGCGCAACGAGCGTCTCGCCGTCACGTGCGCGCCGCACTGTGAGATTGCCGCGCACCTTCGCCGCATCGAACACATGCAGCGGCCGGCCGTAATCGTAGGTCATAAAGTTCGTGATATCGACCAGCGCGTTGATCGGGCGCAAGCCGATCGCGGCCAGCCGCTTTTGCAGCCACGCCGGCGAGGGACCGTTGTTGACGCCGCGCACAAGGCGGAGCGCGAAGGCGGGACAGAGATCGGACGCTTCGATGGTGACGGCGACCGGACACGCGAACGTCCCCTTGACCGCCTTGATCGCCGGTTCTTTTAGTTTTCCCATCCCGGCTGCGGCAAGATCGCGGGCGATGCCGTGCACGCTGGTGCAATCGGCCCGGTTCGGCGTGAGGTTGATTTCGATCAGCGGATCGTCGAGGCCGGCCCATTGCCCGTAATTTTTTCCGACCGGCGCGTCATCCGGCAACTCGATAATGCCGTCGTGATTATCGGAGAGCTGCAATTCGAATTCCGACACCAGCATGCCGCGGCTTTCCACGCCGCGGATGGTGCCGACTTGCAGGGTCATGTCCTTGCCGGGGATGTAGGCGCCCGGCGGCACGAACACGCCCTTCATTCCGGCGCGCGCGTTGGGCGCGCCGCAGACGACCTGGATCGGATCGCCCGAGCCGGTATCGACCATGCAGACACGCAGCCGGTCGGCGTTTGGATGTTGCTTCGCCTCGACGACGCCGGCGATGACGAATGGCGCGAGCGTTTTGCCCCGGTCCTCGACGCGCTCGACCTCAAGCCCGATCATGGTGAGCTTGTCCAAAAGCTCGCCGAGCGGACGATCGGTGTCGAGGTGCTGTTTCAGCCAGCCG
>DATNNI010000541.1:0-2853 GCA_035601915.1 Xanthobacteraceae bacterium | reverse complement strand
ACGGGCCGCGTTTTGCGCCGGCCCGTTGGTTCGCAATGACGAAAAATAGCGCCACGGCCGCTGCGCGCGCAGCGAAATTTGTCGAAGCGGATCAACGTGATTCCACCTGTCCAGTCCCTCGCACAAAAATATTCTGGTTTTCGTCCGACCCAAATCACATGCTTATGTCGCGCATCCCGCCCTGCTCAGAGGGGCGTTTGGCCGATCGTCACGGACGTTGGGTGCGGGATGCGGTGGACGCGGAAGGCGCTTTTGACGAACGGCGCGTGAGGCGGACGGCGAAGTCGTGTGGTCCTGACGCCCCGACGCTGGCGTCAAGTTGGCGGAAGAGATTCCGCCGGCGAAGGTGGCAACAAAGCCCGGTCACCTGGGAGAGCGCGGAGTAAGCTGTTAAAACCACCGCGTGCGGGAATGCCGGGTGATCCCGGTGAACTTGTGGTGACTAACGCGTGTGCTTTCTACCAATGCGCACGCGGCTACGGGTGCAACGGGCACCCGGCATTCCCCGCTCCCCGCTTGAGGTAGCGCCACGCCCTCTATTTCGGGGCAGAAAATACACGCACAACTCGGGCGCACCGCGCCGCGAGAATGCGGAGGTGTGTGTGATGAACGCGGGCGCGCCACAATTTCCGCCGTCGTCGCCCGCGAAAGCGGGCGATCCAGTATACCGAGACGCTTATGTTGGATTCGACAAGCTGCGGCGTACTGGATACTCCGCTTTCGCGGAGTATGACGGCTTTATGCGAAGCGTGGCTGTTCGAAAATTGAACCGGGAAGCCTCTGCTATCAGAGCCGGTTTGTTCGGATCATTGCTGCCGCTCCTCTGGCTCCATCGTTCGAGACGGGCGCAGCATCCGCGCTCCCTGGGGATGAAGGCGGCGCTGCGCAGCACGTCGGGGAACCGCATGCTACACCACCACGCTCAGCCGTTTCGCCGCCCGCGTGATGCCGGTGTAGAGCCATCTTGCGCGGCTGTCCTGGAATGCAAAACTCTCGTCGAACAGCACCACGTCGTCCCATTGCGAGCCCTGCGATTTGTGCACGGTCAGCACATAGCCGTAGTCGAACTCGTCATAGGGCTTGCGCTGCTCCCACGGGATGGTCTCGATGGCGCCGCCGAAGCAGTCGCCGCGCACCGAAACCTTGGTCACCTTGTGGCCGAAATCCTCGTCGGGCGACAGCCGCATGGTGATGATCTTCGATTTCGACGCCGCGCGCGACTTCACCCGCCACAGCCCGCCGTTGAACAGGCCCTTCTTGCGGTTGTTGCGTAGGCAGACCAGCTTGTCGCCGGCAACCGGCAACGGATCCTCGATATTCTGCTTCTGCCGCACCCGCATATTGTAGGAGCGCCGGGTGTTGTTGCGCCCGACCAGCACCTGGTCGGCGCTCATCACCCGGTCCGGATCGAGGTCGGCGCGCGATACCACTTCGCTTTCGCCGTAGCGGCCGATGTCGAGGTCGCGGCCCTCGCGTACGTCCATCGACATCCGCACGATCGGATCGTCCTGCGCCTGGCGATGCACTTCGGTCAGCATCGCGTCGGGCTCGCAAGCGGTGAAGAAGCCGCCGCCCTGGATCGGCGGCAGTTGCGCGGGATCGCCGAGCACCAGCAGCGGACATTCGAACGACATCAGGTCGCGGCCGAGTTCGGCATCCACCATCGAGCATTCGTCGATCACGATCAGCTTGGCCTTCGATGCCGGTGCGTCGTCCCACAATTCGAAGCTCGGCTGCTCGACGCCGGATTCGCGGGCGCGGTAGATCAGCGAATGAATCGTCGAGGCGTTGTCGCAGCCCTTGTTGCGCATCACCAAGGCGGCCTTGCCGGTGAAGGCTGCGAATTTCACCTCGCCGGTGACGCCGTCGGCGATATGCCGCGCCAGCGTGGTCTTGCCGGTTCCGGCATAGCCGAACAGCCGGAAGACCGGCGGCGCGCCGTTGCTGCCGGGCTTGGCCTTGAGCCAGTCGGCAACAGCCTTCAGCGCGGAATCCTGATGCGGCGTAAAACTTGTCATGGGGTCTCGATGGAAGGTAGCCGCCAGCGGCGCATGCGACCGCGACTCAGGCAACGGCAAAACTAACCATTCGTGCGGCCAGCACAAGCGGCCTTCCGCCCCGCGGAATTGCGGAACGCTGGACTTGGACCCTGCTGCGAATACACTCACCCAAAACAACAAGCCGATCGCGGGAGAGACGTCATGAAATTCGGCATCTTTTATGAGCTGCAATTGCCGCGCCCGTGGCAGGAAGGCTCCGAACTCAAGCTCTACCAGGACGCGCTGACGCAACTGGAGACCGCCGACCGCTGCGGCTATGACCATGCCTGGGTGGTGGAACATCATTTTCTGGAAGAATATTCGCACTCGCCGTCGCCGGAATCCTTTCTTGCCGCCGCCAGCCAGCGCACCAAAAACATCCGGCTCGGCCACGGCATTTTTCAGCTCACCACCAATCATCCCGCGCGCGTCGCCGAGCGTGTCGCGGTGCTCGATCTCCTCAGCAATGGCCGCTGCGAATTCGGCATGGGCGAGAGCGCCTCGATCACCGAACTGACGCCGTTCGGCCGCGACATGGAAACCAAGAAGGAAGTGTTCGAGGAAGCCGTCCGTGCTATTTTCCCGATGTTCGCCGAAGGCGGCAGCGAACATCACGGCAAATATTTCGACATTCCCTTGCGCAATGTGGTGCCCAAACCGGTCCAGAAGCCGCATCCGCCATTGTGGATGGCGTGTTCGCAACTTCCGACCATCGAGCGTGCGGGCCAGAACGGCTTCGGCGCGCTCGGCTTCCAGTTCGTCAGCGCCGACGCGGCGCATGCCTGGGTACACGCCTATTACAACGCCATCACCA
>DATNNI010000540.1:0-6212 GCA_035601915.1 Xanthobacteraceae bacterium | reverse complement strand
GCGCCGAGGTCAATAATGCCGCGAGTAAAATCTACGCGGTTGAAGGCTCGTGTTTCGTCGTTGCGCCATGCGCCACGGTTTCGCCGGCTATGGTCGAGGAATTATGCGACTCGCCCGAGAAGCATCAGTTCCTGCACGCCGGCGGCGGCTTTGCCGTGATCTACGGTCCCGATGGCGCGCCGCTCGCCAAGCCGTTGCCGCCGGATCAGGAAGGCCTGCTCTACGCGGACGTCGATCTCGGCATGATCTCGGTGGCAAAAGCCGCCGCCGACCCGGCCGGACATTACGCGCGTCCCGATGTTACTCGGCTTTTGTTCAACAATCGGCCGGCGCATCGGGTGGAGACGTTGGCGCTGCCGATCGATCAGGAAGGGGAGGCGGCGAACGCACCGAAGCCAGCGGCAAAACCCTCGGCAGTCGCGCCCTTCGTGCCGGCTCAAGCGGCGGAGTGAGCCGCGATGGAATCGGCGATCCCCGGACATCTTAAGGTGACGCGCACTCGTCATCGACGGGTGCCGGATGATTACCAGCCGCCTTACCCGGCGTTTGTCGCGCGCCACGGTGCGGCCGTGAAGCAAGTGGTCATGGCGTATTTCGGGGCCCAGCACCAAGGTGCGGGGCCGCCGGCCTTTGCGGCGGCGCTCGGTTCGATCGCCGAGCGTTTCGCCGCGCCGAACGGTCCGCGGCATTGGGATCGGGCCGCTTACGTTGACGAGGCTGGCTATTCCACGACCGTTTCCGTCGCCTATTGGGATGACAAGGCGGCGTTCGACGCCTGGTTTCCCGAGACGCGAAATGGCTGGACCGGCGGGGAGGCCGAATTTCCTGGAATCGGCACTTTCATCGAGGTGTTGAGCCCGGAGATGGATCGCTACGAAACACTGTTCTCCTCGCTCGGCCGTCCCGAGGGCGTGGCCGTGCTGGCCGACGGATTGAGCGGCGACATTATGGAGCACGCGTATTGGGGAGGGATGCGCGATCGCATTCCAGCGTCGCAAAGCGACGCGCTGTCGCCCTCGGGGGCGCCAAGCCTGGCTGGCGATGGTGCGTCGGTGCGGGTGACGCCGCAGGAGAATATTTGCCTGATCCGCTCAGGCCAGGACTGGACCGAAACTGATGCCGCCGAGCGGCAAATGTATTTGCAAGACGTCGAGCCGGTGCTGCGCGCGGGCATGGATTTTTTGCGCGACGACGGCGTCGCCATCGGCTGCTTCGCCAATCGCTACATGACGGTCATCGATCGCGACGGCAAGCCGACCGAAAAAACCTACGGTATGAGCTGGTGGAAAAGCCTCGCGGCGCTCGAGCGGTGGTCGGAATCGCACCCGACCCATGTGCGGATTTTCGGTGCCGCCATGCAATATCTTTCCCAGCTTGGCCCGGCCGCGAAACTGCGGCTCTATCACGAAGTGACGGTGGCTAAAGCGGCGGATCAGTTTTTCGAATACCGCAATTGCCACGGCAAGACCGGCATGCTCAGGGCGGTCGCGTAGGCGGACGCAGCGTTGTTGACCGCCTAATTTTTGCGCAATCGTGCAGTCTCCCGCGTTCGGTAACCGAACAAAGATCAAGCCGCAAACGACTCTTCGCACCAGCGAAAGCCGATGCTAAGGATACGCCGGTAACTTTAGGTCCCGCGGCAAAAATGTCGCGTGAAAAGGGGAGGATTTACATGCGACCGAGTTTCTTGGCGATGCTTGGCCTGGCTTGTACCGGGCTCGCATCGGCGCTGGCGACAATGCCGGCTGCGGCGGCCGACGCGCCGAAATGCGGACTAAGCAACGGCAAGGCGGCAACGGGTCAGCCGATCGAAATCGGAGCGATCGTCGGCAAGACCGGTCCCGCCGATTTCAGCGGCTCGGCGCAAGCCGCCGCGGCTTATTTTAATTGCGTCAACGCCAACGGCGGCATCAACGGCCGTCCGATCCGTTACAGCGTTGAAGACGATCAATGGAATCCGGAAACCGCGACTCAAGTGGCCGCGAAACTTGTCAACGACACCAAGGTCGTCGGCATGGTCGGCAATTCAAGCTTTGTCGAATGCGCGACCAACGCCAAATTCTACGAGAGCACTAATGTGCTGGTGATCGCCGGCGTCGGCGTGCCGCGCGATTGCTTCCACTCGAAAAATATCTCGCCGACCAACGGCGGCCCGCGCATGAGCAACATCGGCGCGGCGCAGTACATGCACGACGATCTGCACGTCAAGCGCCTGGTCTGCATCGGCCCGAATATTCCCAACGTGGGTGATTGGTCCTGCGGTGGCATCGAGGCTTACGGCAAGTCGGTGGGCATGGAAGTCAAAACCATCCTGTTCGATCCGAGCTCGCTCGACGCCACGTCGCTGATCTTGCAGGCCATGGCGTTCAAACCCGACGCCATCGACTTCAACACGCCGAAGGAACTCGGCATTCCGCTCTATGCGGCGGCCGAGCAGCAGGATCTGGGCGGCAAGGTGTACCTTACCGCACCGACCTCGCATTATGACGCGAGCGTGCCAAAGGCGATTGGGCCGTATTGGAGCAAGGGCGGACGCGTCTTCATCCAGCTCGAGCTTGAGCCACTCGACAAGCACGGCGGCGACATCGACAACTGGCATGCCGTGCTCGACAAATACGGCAAGCCGAGCGATCAGCGGAACACCTTCTCGCAAGCCGGGTATCTTGCGGCTCTTGCGGCGACGCAAGCGCTGTTGAAGCTCGATCCCGCCAAGATCGACCGCGCGTCGGTCGCCGAAGCGTTCCGCAACATCAAGGGCCTCAAGACCGACATGTCTTGCAGCCCGTGGTATTTCGGCCCCGGCGACGAGCATAATGCAACGCATGCGGGCTCGGTCGCCGAGATCAAGGACGATGCGTTCGTCACGCGGCGGTCGTGCTTCGCCGTGCTCGACCCTGATTATGCAGGCATCCTCAAGACGGAAAAAGAACTGCATCTTGCGGATTAAAAAGAAGCCGTAACGGCAAGTCTTTGTAATGCCTGACCTTAGCCCTTTCGTCATATCGGGGCTTTGCACCGGCGCGGTCTATGTCCTCGCCGGTGTAGGCCTCGTGGTGCTCTATCGGGCCTCCGGTGTTTTGAATTTGGCCCAAGGCGCGCTCGGCGCCTTGGGCGCACTCCTGGCCTGGCAAATCGCGCAAATCGGCCTCCCCGAATGGGTCGGCTGGATTGCCGGCATAGCCAGCGCCACCGCGCTTGCCCTGTTTTACGGGCGGGTCATTGCGCCGCGGCTTGCGCATAGCGATCCGATTATCCGCGCGGTCGCGACACTCGGCTTTGCGCTCGTGGTGTTGGGATTCTGCGAGTTCTTCTGGGGCGAATGGCCGCGCAGCTTGCGCCTGCCGAGCGACGGCATCGGCTTTTACGTGTTCGGCGTGCGGGTCATCGCCACGCGGGCCATTGCGTTTGGCCTCGGCGTTGCCGTGGCGCTCGGTATGATTGTTTTCCTCAACCGCAGCCGCCTCGGTCTGTCGATGCGCGCGCTCGCCAACGATCGCGAGATCAGCGGGCTCGTCGGCGTGCCGGTGCTTCGGGTCGACGCCTGGGCGTGGGTGATTTCGGGCGTGCTCTCGGGAGTAAGCGGCATCTTCCTCGCCAATATGTTGAAGCTGCAGGCAATCCCGCTGACCTATTTGGTCGTCCCCGCCGTAGCGGCGGCCATTCTCGGGCGGCTCACTTCGCTGACGGCCGTGGTTGTCGGCGGTCTTGCCATCGGTGTGATCGAGGCGATCGCGACGCCGTTCCCGGAAATTGCGGGGTATCGTTCGGCGACGCCGTTTGTTTTCGCCGCGCTGGTTTTGCTCTGGTATCAGCGCGGCGGCCTGGTGTTGAGCCGCATCGACCAGTTCCGCTCGGTGCCGTCGAGTTTTGAAGCGGTCGGCACGCTCTGGCAGCAGCTTCGCGTCGGCATCGCCGCCGCGGCGATTGTTGCCATCGTGTTGCCCTACGTCGCTTCCGCCTATTGGCTCAAGACCTTCACCGGCGTGACGATCATCGCGCTTTGCAGCTTGAGCGTCGCGGTGCTTTACGCCCAGTTGGGCATGGTGTCGCTCTGCCAATACGCGCTGTTCGGCGTTGGCGGCTGGGTGGCGCTGCGTCTCTATCACGGCTTCCACATTCCGTTTGAGATCGATCTGCTGGCCGGCGGCATCGCGGCTTCGATCTTCGGCGTTATTTTCGGTTTGCCCGCCTTGCGCATGCGCGGGCTTTTCTTCGCGCTGATCACGCTGATGATCGCCGGCGGTTTCCAGGTATTCATCAGCGCGACCGGCTTTCCTGATGGCGGTCCCGGCTGGTCTGGCAAGATATACGCAGGCGCGCGAGAATTCATACCGCATCCGCCGATCGCGACGACCGACGCTGCTTTCTTCCGCTACGTCGTCGTCGTGGTTGCGCTCGGCTTTCTGGCCGTGATGTTGATCGAACGGACGCGCGCCGGCCGCGCCTGGGCGCTGATCCGCCGGAGCGAACCCGTCGCCGTGGCAGTCGGCGTCAATATCGTCTGGTACAAGGTCGTTGCCTTCGCGCTTGCCGGCTTCCTTGCCGGCGTTTCAGGCGGTCTGATGGCGGCCAATGTCGGACAGCTCGACGGCCGCGGTTTCCCGGCGAGCGAATCAATCATGATGTTCGCGCTCACGGTGATCGGCGGCGCGTTCCATTGGTCGGGGCCGATTTTCGCGGGCTTGCTTTTACGCGCGGTGCCAAGCCTGCTCACCGATTGGCACGTCGACGGCAATCTGGCGATCATGGTGTTCGGCGCGGGCCTCCTTCACGCGCTGATCACCGCGCCGCAAGGCGTGTCCGGCCAGGTCGTCGCGCTGAGCCGCCGTTTCGCCGCCAAACTGTCGGCGGCGATGCCGCGGATCATGGAGCGAAAGCTGTGATCGAAATCCGCGGCCTGACAGTTGAATTCGGCGGCGTGCGCGGCCTCAACGATCTGAGCGTCGACATCGGCGCCAAGATCACCGGGCTGGTCGGCCCGAATGGCGCAGGCAAAACGACGCTGTTAAACGTCATGAGCGGCTTCGTTCGGCGCTCGGCCGGAACTGTCATGATCGACGGCGAGGATCTGCTGCGCATCCCGATGAATCGGCGCGCGGCGTTCGGCCTGCGGCGCACCTTTCAGACCGAGCAAGTCGTCGAGAATCTCAGCGTCCGGAACAACGTCGCCGCTGCGCTCGACAACGTGCCCAGCAAGGGCCGCGCGCGCCGCGATCTGATCGGCGAGGCGCTCGACTATGTCGGCATGACCCGGCAGGCGGAGCGCGTGGGCGTCTCGCTCAATGCCAGCGAGCGGCGGCTTGTCGAGATCGCGCGCTGCGTCGTGGCGCAGCCGCGCGTTGTCATGATGGATGAACCGGGCGCCGGTTTGAGCGAAAGCGAAGCCGAGCATTTGCGTAACGTCATTGTCGGCGTCCCAGAGTTCTGCGGCGCCCAGGTGCTGCTCGTGGACCATGACGTCGACTTGATCTCGACCACCTGTCACGAGACGCTGGTGCTTGATTTCGGCTCCAAGATCGCGTTCGGGCCGACCGCGGAAGTTCTCAAGGACCCGAAAGTGCGCGCCGCGTATCTCGGTACCGTGACGGACGAAGCGGCATGACCCAAAGTCTCTCCGTGTCGAACCTGTCGGTCGCGCGCGCCGGCAAGACCGTCATCCATGGCGTGAGCCTTAAAATAGCGCCGGGCAAGATCACGGCGCTGCTCGGCGCCAATGGCGCCGGCAAAAGTTCGCTGGTCCTGTCGATCGCCGGCGCGCTGCCGGTCGAACGCGGCGAGGTCCTGCTCGACGGCAAATCGATCAAGGGGCTGCGCCCGGAGAATGTCCGCCGGCTCGGCGTCGTTGCCGTGCCCGAGGGACACCGGGTTCTTGGCGACCTGACGGTCGATGAAAACCTGCGCGTCGCCGGGACGGCTTTGAAGCGGCGTGAACTCGACAACGCGGTGGAGCGGGCGCTCGAGACATTCGCCGAATTAAAGCCGCGTCTTGCGGTTCGCGCCGGCGCGTTGTCCGGCGGACAACAGCAAATGCTGGTGCTGGCCCAAGCGATTGTCAGCCAGCCGCGCTATATTCTCGCCGACGAGCTCTCCTTCGGCCTTGCGCCGATGATCGTGGCGCGGCTGGTGCCGGTACTGGAATCCTTCGCCGCCAACGGCGTCGGCGTTTTGCTGATCGAACAATTTACCCACATCGCGCTCCGAATTTCGCATTA
>DATNNI010000539.1:0-2612 GCA_035601915.1 Xanthobacteraceae bacterium | reverse complement strand
AAGACAGCTGGTGTTACAATGTCCTTGATGACCATCAAGACCTGCTCGCATGACCTTGATGGCGGCTTTCGGCAGATCGCGTCGTTTTGCTGCGACGCAATGATCCGCCCGTTATCGCCGGCAAAAACCGCCGGCTACGCCACCGCCGCGACTTTGTGTTCAGGGATATCCTCGGGGAATAGCCGGTCCTGATCGCCGAGATATTGCATCTCGGTCACATGCAGCATCGAATTATTGGCTTCGCGTTGCTTGGCGTCTTCCTCGCCATAGAGGAACGCTAGGAAAGCATAGCGCTTGCCGCGGGTGATCGGCGTCACCTGATGCAGCGCGCCGCATGAAAACACCAGGGCGCCGCCATCCGGCGGCCGGTAGACCTTGCGGCCGAACTCCGGAAACATCAGGTCGCAACCCTCGAAGCCGCCGTTGAGATTGATCGAGACGGCAAAACGACGATGTCGCGCGCCGGCGTTGACGTTGTCGCGGTGGCGGTGGAAGTGTCCGCCCACTTCGCTGTCGTAACAGGCGACGATATAACGGTCCATCCGCGTGGCCTGAAACTGGAAATACCGCTCGATCTCGGGAAGCAGCCGGCGCACGATCTGGGTGCGGATCAGATCGCGAATCTCGGGCGCGGCCAGGATGACATCGCTGCGGCGCTTCAGCCGCCAGTCGGACAGCGTCGTGGTCTTGCCGGCAATGTCGAACTGAAAGCCGGAATCCTCGCCGCCCTGCTGTTCGTAGAATTGCATCAGGAAATCGCAGAGTTCGAAGCTGAAGACGCGCGGCACGATCAGCGCCGGCGCCGACATCGGAACGCCCGCGGAATCGTCCACCGCCGGAAGATTGCGCAGCACGCCGCGCACCGTTTCGGCGTGGCCTTGTGGGAAGTCCCATGCGATGTCGGCGACCGCCCGCAACATCGGGTCGAGCACGATGGTGCGCGGCATCTCGGCCGCGCCGAACGACCGGCTGACGGCGCCGTCATCGTCGGCGAGAAAGAACAGCGCGTTGCTGCTGATCGCGGCAAGTTTCGCGACGTCATCGGGCCGCCCGGTGAAGACGCAGCCCACCACGAGGTGATCTTCTCTGAAGACATCCGCCTGGCTCACCAGCTCGGCCAGTTCCGACTGCGCGCGCGGATTTGCCGGCGAACCGAGGAAGCTCAGTACCACCCAGCGCCCGGCGCTGACATGCAGGTCGAACGAACCGCCGGTCACGAGCGACGCGCTGAACCAGGGCACCCGGTCACCCAGAATGATGCGATTTTCGGCTTTCATCTGATCTGTCATGACAATCTCGCGGCAATGGCGGCCCCGTGATGAGGGCGGAAAGGTCAAGGGAGGTTCCGGGAACGCGAGTGACTCAACCGCACGCGAAAAGCAAAATGGCCTTGTCGGCCGACGCACGTGGTACCCGCTGAAGATCGCGACGATAGGGTTAATAATCTTAACGATGTGTTTATTGCCGCTCGGCGGGGTGTCCCCGTGTTGCGAGGCGGATGCCGGAAATCTCCTGAAACAGGAATAGCGCTGGGCTTTCACGTGGGGCCGGCCCGGCGGATGCGTGTGGAAAATGCTAACTTGCGGGGGCGTTGGCTGATTCGAGCGCGAGATTCCCCGGAAAGACTGGCCGTTGTCGGCGAATTGGAAAAAGACATCACAGCGGATGCCGAACCTGTCTCGCTTGCAGCGGCAGGCTCATCATTGCTTTCAGCAGGGCGAGTTCAACAAGGCGGAAAGGCTGTGCGCCGGGATTCTGGAATACCGGCCCGATGATTTCGACGCGCTGCACCTGCTCGGAATGCTGCATTTCCAGCGCCATCGCATGGTCGAGGCGCTGCGCTTCCTGGCGCGGGCGCTCAAGGTCAATTCAGCTTCCGCCGACGCGCTGTCGAATCTCGGGCTGGCGCTGCATGCGACCGGGCGTTACGACGAGGCGATCTCCAGCTACCGGCATGCGCTGGATCTGGCGCCGGACCACCCGGAAATCCTCTATAATCTCGGCAACGCCTGTCTGGCGCTCGATAAGATCGACGACGCGCTGTCGAACTACGATCACGTGTTGGCGCTCGCGCCGGGTCATGTCGGCGCTCTCGTCAACCGGGGCAATGCGCTGCTGCGGCTGAACCAGCCGGTCGAGGCGATGGCGAGCTACGACAACGCTCTCGCCATCTCGCCCGGTCATCCGCAGATCCTGACCAATCGCGGTCATGCGCTGCGTCGCCTTGACCGGCCGGTCGAAGCGCTGGCGGATTTCAGGGCGGCGCTGGCGGCCGGGCCGGAATTTGCCGAAGCCCATTTCGAAGCCGCGATGACGCAGCTTTCGATGGGCGATTTCGATGCCGGCTGGAAGGAGTATGAATGGCGCTGGAAGACCGGCGCATTTGCCCGGCATCCTCCGCGGCCGCGGGCACCGTTATGGCTGGGCAACGCGCCGGTTGCCGGCAAGACCATTCTGCTCCACGCCGAGCAGGGGTTCGGCGACACCCTTCAGTTCATCCGCTATGCGCCGTTGCTGGTCGGGCGGGGCGCGAAAGTCACTTGCGAGGTTCAGGCGGAGTTGCTGCCGCTATTGTCGCAGCGCGAAAACATCGCGCTCAGGGACGTCACCTT
>DATNNI010000538.1:0-3313 GCA_035601915.1 Xanthobacteraceae bacterium | reverse complement strand
CGGCGACATCGGCTCGATCGACGACGTCGACTTCGAGGGGGCGAACTCGTAGCCAGCTTCGACGAGCGGTCGGTGACCTACGGCTCCGGTGAGCTTGACACGCTGGTTCCTGCCTACGCCGCTACCATCCACAAGAGCCAGGCTCGGAGTACCCCGCCGTGGTGATCCCGGTCGTGACCCGGCACTATGCCGTGCTGCAGCGAAACCTCCTCTACGCCGGCATCACCCGCGGCAAGCGGCTCGTGGTCCTCGTCGGCCAGAAGAAGGCCATCGCGATCGCCGTTCGCAACGTATCGGCCGGCGACGGTGGTCGAAGCTCGACAAATGGCTTCGGCGCGGCGCGCGCATCGTTCACGCCCTCGGAGTTCGGCTGATGCATGGTCGCGCTCAGACAACAGTTGATCAGCGTGAGAGCGGATCCTTCTGCTCAGGCGCCACCGCAAGACACCAGCTGATGACCGTAAATGGCTGTGTTGCTTTTTCACTTTTTGTCGGGCTTCACCAATTGGGTCCTACGCTGGGTCCACTTTGAGAAACGGCGAGCAGCCCCAATTGGGGGCGCCGGAAGCCACACAATGGACGCCGCCCGATTTCGTATTCGACCCCGAGGCGACCGTTACACCTGCCAGGCGGGTAAGGAGCTGATTCAATTCTGGCGCGCCTACGCGACCCCAGGAGTCGCATGATAGCCCGGACGACACGAGACGAGGGCGTTGATCGCGATCGAGAAGGCGCGGGCGGAAGGTCCGAAGAATCGGCGCTGTTGAGGCGGATGCCGAATCGGCCGTTGACCGCGTCGACCAGATTGCCGACTTGCGGCGTTTGCGTTGCTCGAGCCAAGAGGCCGAGTACTCGGCTCTGACCGTGAGTGAGCAGACATGCGCGTGCGAGCCAATCGAGGCGCTTCTGGAGAGGCGAAGGCTTTGGGGCCGGCTCGCGCCCCATGCTGATGGCTGCGACGCGCCATGCCTTCCAAGTCGCCAATTGTACCGACGCTTCAGTCGCCAACCTTCGTCGTGATGAAAGCGCTCCGGAGGCGAGCTCAGGCAGATCCAGCAAGCGCCGGTGATCGCCGATCCAAGTGACGATGTCCCAATCAGCGGATGGGGGTCGGGCGAAGCGGCTCGACTTCAACGCGTTGGCGAGATAACGCCGAATAGTCCAGCGTTCGTACGGATGCATGGCCGCGTCTTTCGGTCTTAATATGAGGGGAGGGGAGTGGCAGGCGCTACAAGAAGTTGACCAGGCGCCTTTGTCCGCGCGTGTCGCCGTCGATGTAGCGCTCAGTCGTCTCGATGGATCGGTGTCCGGCAAGCAGTTGTACATCACGCAGGCTGCAGCCCGAGCGGTGGATGTTGCGCGCGGCGCCGGTGATGAAGGTGCGCCGGCCCGAGTGCGACGAGCAGCCTTCAAAGCCGAGGTCGGAAAAAAGCGCGGCGAACCAATTGACGACGCTTGTCGGCCGCAAATGGCCCCCGCGGGTAGAGCGAATGACTGGTCCCGAAGGTTCGCTTATACGCAGCAAGGCTTTGCCGCCCACGGTCTCTTCAAGTCGGTCCGCGGACGATCGGGATTATCGCCGGCGATTACAAGGGGTCCAACACGAGCATGAGCCTTCAAAACATCGAGGGCAGGGCGGTTCAAAACTAGTGTCTTCCGGCCAGTCTTTGAATCTGGAAGAAATAGCAGGCCTCGTTCCAAATCGACATTTTCCCAGCGAAGGTGCAAAATCTCGCGAAGTCGCGCTCCAGTGAAAATCAGGAGACGAAGTGCCGCCGCCGCATCTGTTGAAATTATGGTTCGTTGGGTTTTTTTCCTTCGCCAAATGTTTATATTGGTGCCAGGCGATGCCCACGGTCTCACCCTCGCGGAGGGCCTCGAAGCGCGGCCGCTGGCAATTTGAATCTGACACGGCGACGGACCTAGTTGATGGGCTTCCCCCCGCGATGGGAGCCCCCCAGGATCGGGAAACTAAGCCGGAGCGCTCGCAGTCCGTCTGTAGCGGAAAGGCCTCCGCGCGCGGGCTTCGCCGCAAGGAAGGCGGGCGCTGGGCGCACGAAAAATCGCCGCTGGTAGGCAGGCGACCCCTAGGGGGGGCCTTTGCCTCGAAGCGTTTACGGTTGATTGGCCTCACTGAAAATTTTTACTTTTTTGCCGGCTCTGCAGTCCCCATCCTCCGCGCGTTGATGCCTCTTTACTTCATCGGCTTACACACCTAGCCAGCCGCCGCGCGCGTTTCGGCGATGGTGTGCAGGCGTTTCGAAACCTCATGCGCGGCGAGTTTCGTCGCTCAAGCATGACGCCAAGGTGGCGGCTTTGCTCGCCGGAAAGCCGATCGGATGCTCGCCGCCGCCGAGCCGAATGGGGCCCATTCCCTCGGCGGTCGGCTGCCGAGCAACTGCCTATCGAGAGCAAATTCGGCGGGTTTCGTGCTAAGTCGAAGTCCGACCATGGGGCGCGCCACCATGAGCGAGATCCGGAAAATTGCGGCGATCCTGATCGCTGATGTGGTGGGCTGTAGCCGGCTAGGGGGAGCGGACGAGGGTCACACGCCGGCGCGGCTCAGAGCGCCGCCGAGCGATCCAATCGATCCGACGATCGCCGTGCATCATAGCCGGGTCGTCAAGCGCACGGCAGCGCGGCGCCCGGCGATGGCGGGGACATCAGAGCTGGGCGTCTGCGCTCTGTGCCGGCTCGCCGGTCTCATGCTGGCCCTCCTCTCACCGGTCCCAGCCGGCGCCGCCGAATATTGTGGCTACGATCAGGGCGGCAGCCGGTTCGCGCCGCTCGACCAGATCACGCCGGGGAATGTCGACCAACTGGTCCCGGCCTGGACCTACCATACCGGCGAGCTCAAGAGCCGCGCCCCAGACGTGCTGAAGCGCTCGAAATTCGAAGTGACACCGATCCTGGTCGGCGACAAGCTGGTCGCTTACACGCCGTTCAATGCGGTCGTGGCGCTCGACCCCGGCACGGGGCGAGAGCTGTGGCGCTACGGCCCCGAGATCAAGACCGATCACCGACCAGCCAACATGTTCAACTGCCGTGGCGTGGCGTTCTGGCGCGGCCCCGTCGGCGCGGCCGGGCCGTGCGCCGAGCGGATTCTGACCGCGACCGGCCTTATTTCACCCCGCGCTAGATGTGACAATGACCCTCGGGTGGGGTCAATTCATCGGGGCTGGATCATTTCAATAAGAAGCGCGTGACATCAAGAAGCGCTTGACATCCAGAATGTCATGACATTGTATCAACCGGTCAAATGTGGAACGCAGAGCAATTGAGCGACGGGCCCGTGCCCCGCTGGTTCCAGATC
>DATNNI010000537.1:0-6315 GCA_035601915.1 Xanthobacteraceae bacterium | reverse complement strand
GCCGGCGAGCGCGCAAACAAACTGGCCGTCGCCACCGCCGCCGGCCGGTCAGGCGCAGCAGGGGGCACAGTCGGGGCAACCGAACTGGCCAAACCAGCCGGCGCCGGCCACGTCTTCCCACTGACCGCTTCGTGATACAGAGGCAGCCCTGAAGCCGCGCGGCGCATGCGCGTCGCGGCGTTGTGATTCTACCGGCGGCCCGCGCCATGCCCTTTACCGTCGTTCTTGTCGGCCGGCCCAATGTGGGCAAATCGACGCTGTTCAACCGCCTCGTCGGCGCACGGCGCGCGCTTGTCGACAATCAGCCCGCGGTGACTCGCGATCGGCGTGAGGGGAAAGCGCGTCTCGGCGATTTATCGTTCACGGTGATCGACACGGCCGGGCTGGAAAACACCGTCAAGGATGGCCTCCCCCGCAGAATGCGGGCGCAGACGATCTCAGCGATGGCGCATGCCGACGCCGTCTTTTTCCTCGTTGACGCGCGCGCCGGCGTTACCGGCGCCGATCGCGACCTTGCCGATCTGGCACGCAAATCCGGCAAGCCGATCATTCTCGTTGCCAATAAAAGCGAAGGCCGGGCCGGTGAGGCTGCCGCCCTCGACGCTTACGCGCTGGGCTTCGGTGACCCGGTTGCGATGAGCGCCGAGCACGGTGAGGGCCTGTCCGGGCTTTATGACGCGCTGCGCACTGCACTTCCCGAAGCGACCGCCGAAATTGAGCCCGCCGAGGTGTTCGCCGGCGAAAAGCCTATCCGCATCGCTGTCGTGGGACGTCCGAACACCGGCAAATCGACGTTGATCAATCGCTTGGTGGGCCAGGAACGCCTGGTAACCGGTCCGGAAAGCGGCACGACGCGCGACGCGATTGCGATCGATTTCGAATGGCGCGGCCGGCGGCTTCGCATCTACGACACCGCCGGCCTGCGGCGCCGTTCACGCGTCGTCGACAAAATCGAAAAACTTGCCGCCGCGGACGCCCGCGACGCGGTTCGCTTTGCGGAAACGGTGGTCGTGCTCATGGACGCGCAGGCGCCGTTCGAAGAACAGGACATTCGCATTGTCGACCTTGTCGAGCAGGAAGGCCGCTCTATTGTCATTGCCATCAACAAGGTCGATCTGATGCCGCGCCAGGCCAACGTTCGCCAGCGGCTACGCAACGACGCCGACCGCCTGTTGCCGCAAATCAAGGGCGTGCCGCTCGTTCTGGTATCGGCCCGCGCGGGCGAAGGGCTCGACGACTTGATGGCGGCGGCAATGGAAAGTCATGCAGTCTGGAACCGGCGCGTGCCGACGGCCGCGCTCAACCGCTTCCTGGGCGAAGCGGTGGGAAACCATTCGCCGCCCGCGGTTAAGGGCCGCCCGGTGCGCCTCGATTACATGACGCAGCCGAAGTCGCGTCCGCCGACTTTCGTTTTATTCGCCGCCCGCGCGGCGGCACTGCCGGAGACCTACCGCCGCTACCTGATCAACGGCCTGCGCGAGACTTTTGACCTGCCGGGTACGCCAATTCGTCTTAACCTTCGGGCCAAGGCCAACCCTTTCGCCAAGCGAACGCGCCGCTGATGGACGATTCGGCGGGGCAAAAAAATCCCGAACTTGGCGCGGTACGCCGCGAGGCCGCTTTCGTCTTTATTTTCGCGACCGTTCTCCTCGACATGCTTGCCGTCGGAATCATCATTCCGGTGTTGCCCAAGCTTGTGTTCGATTTCCTCGGCGGCAACGCCGGAGAGACTGCAAAAATACTCGGGATTTTCGGCACGGCATGGGCGCTGATGCAGTTCTTTTTCTCCCCGCTGCAAGGCGCGCTGTCGGATAGTTTCGGGCGGCGATTGATGATCCTTCTGTCGAATTTCGGCGTCGGCCTTGATTATGTGCTGATGGCGCTGGCGCCGACGCTCGGCTGGCTTTTCGTCGGCCGGGTGATCTCCGGCATTACGGCTGCAAGTATTTCGACCGCGTATGCCTACGTTGCCGACGTGACACCGCCGGACAAGCGCGCCGCCCGTTTCGGTCTTTTAGGAGCCGCCTTCGGCGCCGGTTTTGTGCTGGGCCCCGCGCTCGGTGGACTCGCCGGAACCATATCGCCCCGGCTGCCATTCTGGATCGCGGCGGGCTTAAGCTTGGCGAATGCGTGTTACGGACTTGTGATCCTGCCAGAATCGTTGCCGATCGCGCGCCGGGCGCGCTTTGCGTGGCGGCGCGCCAATCCCTTCGGCGCGTTGGCGCTGCTGCGGTCGCAGGCGTTGCTGCTCAGGCTCGCGTTTGTCAACTTTCTCGGCAATTTGGCGCACGCCGTGCTGCCGAGCATCGGCGTGCTGTACATGATGTACCGCTACGGCTGGAACGAAAGCCTCGTCGGGCTGACGCTTGCCGCCGTTGGTGTCGCTTCGATCGTTGTCCAGGGTCTCGTGGTTGGGCCGGTGACGCGATGGGTCGGCGAGCGTGCGGCGTTGATGCTCGGGCTCGTCTTCGGGGTCGGGGGATTTCTTATCTTTGCTCTCGCGCCGACCGGTCTGATCTTCTGGCTCGCCATCCCGGTGATGGCGCTCTGGGGATTGGAGGGTCCGGCCTGCATGGCGCTGATGAGCCGTTTGGTCGGCGCCTCGGAGCAGGGTCAATTGCAAGGCGCAAACGCCAGTGTCACCGGCATTGCCAATCTCTTCGGCCCCGGGCTTTTCACGCTCACCTTCGCATTCGCCATTGGCGGCGGCCGGGAGTTCAATCTTCCCGGCGCGCCGTTCTTGATCGCTTCATTTCTGCTCGCCGCGGCCGCAGTCGCGGCGTGGCTCGCGACGCGCGAATGAATTCGGATTACGCTCCCGGGAGCGCCGGCCGTCAGGCCGGACGCACGAATTCCAATAATTTGCCGGCGCGGAAATCGTAGAGCTTTCCGGTCTCGGAAAAATCCGGAAGACATAGATCGGCGATCTTTGCCGCCACCTCGTCCGGCGCTGGCAGCATCGCCGGGTCTTCGCCGGGCATGGCCAATGCGCGCATTCGGGTGCGGGTGGGGCCGGGATTGAACAAATTGACCCGGACGTTGGTCGAGCTTGTTTCCTCCGCGTAGGTCCGCACCAATGCATCGAGCGCGGCTTTTGAAACCGAATACGGCGCCCAGTAGGCCCGCGCGGAGGTGGCGACGCCGGATGTGATGAAGACCGCACGGCCGGCAGCGGAAAGCCTGAGCAACGGGTTCATCGCGCGGATGAGGTGCCAGTTGGCGGTGAGATTGATTGCAAGCGACTCATCCCATGCTTTCGGCTCGATGTGATCGAGCGGCGAGGGCACGCCGGCGATGGCGGCGTTGCCGACCAGCGCATCAAGGCGCCCGTAGCGTTCGTGCAGCGCCGCGCCGAGCCGGTAGATGGCGGGGTAGTCGCGGATGTCGAGCGGGGTGAGCGTGGCCGAGCCGCCGGCGGCACGCACCGCGTCGTCGAGCTCCTCAAGTCCGCCGACGGTGCGCGCCAAAGCCACCACATGGGCGCCGCCGCGCGCCAGCGACAGCGCGGTCGCGTATCCGATGCCGCGCGAGGCGCCGGTGACGAGCGCGATCCGATCGGCAAACGGTTGCGGCATTCCCTAGTGGTCCGATTCTAACATTCGCATCCCATCTCGGCACGCTCTCATGCGAATGTTAGAATCAAAGGACCACTAGCAAATAAAAGCCCTAGTGGAGCTTTGGATTTGAAATTCGCTTCACGGACTAGCGGTTTGGGGCGGCGAATGTCAAATCCGCTCCACTAGCTCGCCTCGGCGAGCAAAGACAGTTGGCGGGGCGGGGCGTCGTGCGCGGTGCGGTCGGTCAGCGGCGTCGGGTATTCGCCGGTGAAGCAGTGGTCGGTGAATTGCGGGCGCGCCGGATCGCGGCCCTTCTCGCCCATGGCGCGGTAGATGCCATCGACCGACAAGAACGCCAGCGAATCGGCGCCGATGAATTTGCGCATACCTTCCAGATCGTGGGTCGCAGCCAGAAGCTTGTCCTGCTCCGGCGTGTCGATGCCGTAATAATCGGGGTGGGTGATCGGCGGCGAGGCGATGCGGAAATGAACCTCGCGGGCGCCGGCGTCGCGCATCATCTGCACGATCTTGACCGAGGTCGTGCCGCGCACGATTGAGTCGTCGATCAGGACGATGCGCTTGCCGTTGACCACGGCGCGGTTGGCGCTGTGTTTCAGGCGGACGCCAAGCTGGCGGATTTGTTGCGTCGGCTCGATGAAGGTGCGGCCGACATAGTGGTTGCGGATAATGCCGAGCTCATAAGGGATGCCGGAGGCTTGCGCGTAGCCGATTGCCGCCGGCACGCCCGAATCCGGCACCGGAATGACAACGTCGGCGCTTGCCGGCGCCTCGCGGGCAAGCTCCGCGCCGCAGGTCTTGCGCACGTCGTAGACGCTGCGGCCGCCGATAATCGAATCCGGCCGCGAAAAATAAATGTATTCGAAAATGCAAGGCCGCGGCGCCATCGCCGGAAACGGCTTTTGCGAATGCGCGCCGTCTTCGTCGATGATCAGCACTTCGCCGTTTTCGACGTCGCGCACATATTGCGCGCCGATGATGTCGAGCGCGCACGTCTCGGAGGCGAGGATCGGACAACCATCCAACGTGCCGAGCACCAGCGGCCGGATGCCCAAAGGATCGCGGGCGCCGATCAATTTCTTGTTGGTCAATCCGACGAAGGCATAAGAGCCTTCGAGCAGACGCAGGCCCTCGATGAAGCGGTCGACGAAACGGTTGCGGTGCGAGCGCGCGACCAGATGCAGAATGACCTCGGTGTCGGTCGTCGATTGCATCATGGCGCCTTCGCGCACCAGCTGGCGGCGCAGCGTCCGGCCGTTGGTCAGGTTGCCGTTGTGGCCGATGGCGAAACCGCCGGCGTTGAGTTCGGCGAACAACGGCTGCACGTTGCGCAAAATCGTTTCGCCGGTCGTCGAGTAACGCACATGTCCGACGGCGGCATTGCCGGGCAGCCGGTCGATCACTTCACGCTTCGAGAACGCGTCGCCGACCAGGCCGAGCCGGCGCTCGGAATGGAATCGCATGCCGTCGAAGCTGACAATGCCGGCGGCCTCCTGGCCGCGGTGTTGCAGCGCATGGAGGCCGAGCGCGGTGATGGCGGCGGCGTCCGGATGACCGAAAATGCCGAACACGCCGCACTCTTCGCGCAGCCGGTCGTCTTCAAGGTCGAAGCCGCCAGTTATTGTCATGCTCAAAGGCCTTCGATTATTTCAGCGCGGCGTTGCCTTGGCGCCGAGCAATTGCTGCATTCCCACCCGGGCTGACCGGTCATAGCCCGGTTGCGCCGGATCTGGAGCGGTGTTGAGGGTGCCATGTTGATCTGGGCCAGTGTCGGCCGGTTCTCCCTCATGGTCTTTAGGACGGCCGCGGAGCCATTTCGTGAGATAGGTATCCATGTTGTCCGGGAGTAGGCCCTTAAGCCAGTCGCCGGCTGACTCCAAGGCGACTCGGGATTTTGCCAATCTCACCCAGTCAGGCTGAGCGCGGTCGGTCACGAACCAATTGAAAAACGTGAATGCAATCACGATGATCAGGAATCCTCGTCCCAGCCCAAATAAAAAGCCAAGGGTACGGTCAAGCGCACCGACTCGGCTGTCTAGTACGGCGTCAGAAATTCGGACAGTAATCACGGAGACGACTATAAGAGTTAAAAGAAATGCGAACAGCGCGACCCCTAGGACAACCGCGGGCTCTGGCAGGTTACTAAAATAGCTCTTCGCAGCGCCGGAAAGTTTGAGAGCGGCAAACAAAGCTGCGACGGCCGCAAGCACCCACGCGATGATGGAAAGCACCTCGCGCATGAAGCCGCGCACCATGGCGAGGAAGCCGGATACCAGCATGACCGCGATCAGGACGATATCGAGCAGCGTTATCGGCATTTTCGATTAAACCGCCCGCCAATCCGGCCAAGTGTGGCGATTCAGAAGTCCGCATTATTTTTGCCGCGCACTCGTCATGCGGACTTCTGAACCAAAGCCACACTAGATCAATACTTTACTAGTGTCCCTTCGATTCCGAAGTTCGCAAACCAGGGCGCCGAGTCATCATGCGAACTTCGGAATCGGGACACTAGTCCGCGGCGTATATAGCCGGGCCGGGATGCGCCGTCATCCGCCTTTTAGCCGCTGGGCCGGCGCGTTTTAGTGTTTAATCGTGGCTGTGCACGGCAAATACGGGGGCGATCAGCGCTCGCGCCCGCCGGAGCGCTGCAGGGGCAGCGAGCCCCCCTGTGCAATATCGGCAACAAGGCTCGAAACGCTTGAGATCGGGGCGATCGCGAATCCTTCGGCGGCTTCCTTGC
>DATNNI010000536.1:0-7171 GCA_035601915.1 Xanthobacteraceae bacterium | reverse complement strand
CGGGTTCAAGACTTGACAAAGACACTCGGATGCCCGCTGGTCGCCACTGCTGCCTTCGCCAGCGCTGCGCCGGGCGCCTGGCGGCCCGTCGGCGATCACATCCTGCGTGGATTCGAGAAACCGGTGCCCATTGTGGCTATGTCTTCCTGACACTCCTGAACGCGCGAGATCTCGGCAAAAATACGCGCAAGATGAAACTTCTCCGAAACGCACTTTGCGCGAGAAGCCTAAGCGCGGCGGCTGCGCGAAGGGCAGTTCGTCGCCATTGTCACGCCTTCCGTCAAGCATATCACGACCGAGCTTGCGAACGGCGCGGCGGTTTGATCACGGGCCTCGCAGCTTTTTTCCGAGCATCGCAGCCACCTTAAGAGGCGGGAGAATTGCGCGCCGGCGCGAAATCTTCATTTGATGATAATTCCGGCAAGCGATGACGTTTTTATTTGCACATTAGGCGGCCTTATACAGCGAATTTGTATTTCCAATTTTTTTGCGTTGCGAAGTTCTGCTACGCAAATGAGAGATTAAGAAACTACGCCGGCAACCTCTGTAGACAACAGTGCGCGCAAAGATTGCATTGCGCGCAGGGAGATAAGTCATGGCCAAAGGTAACGGATTTTCCAAAACGCCGGCGCATGAAAAAGCTTCGGGTGCGCGCGCCAAGGCAAAAGGGCCGTCGCGGCGTGCTCTGCTCAAGGCCGGCGGCGCGTTGCTTGGCGGCGCGGCCGGAGCCGGCGCGATCACCGGTTTTCCGACCATCTGGGCGCAAGAGATCAAGGACATCGAGCTCCGCCACGTTGGCGTTTCCTACTCCGTCGTGAAAGCGATCGGCGACCAGGCGTCGAAGGATCTCGGCTTCAAGGTCACGATGCAAAATCTCGACACCACGGCGGCGATCAATCGCTTCATCACGCAGCCGGATTCAGTGGACATCGCCGACGTCGAAGGTTGGCAGTCCAAGCTCGCGATCAAGCGCGGCATCCTGCAAGGTATCGAAGTCAAGAAGATCAAGGAATTCGACAACATTCTGCCGATCTTCACCAAGGGCGAACTCGAAGGTCATAAAATTCCCCGCGAGGGCATCTCGCCCTACGAGGCGATGTATATCGAGAAGCCGAATTCGACCGAGCTGCACGACGGCGTGACCGATTGGATGACGTTCCTGCCGCAGGTCTATAACGCCGACTCGATCGGCTACCGGCCGGACTTGATCGATCATCCCGTGACCGAGTGGAAAGACCTGATCGATCCGAAGTTCAAAGGCAAAGCCGCAATCCTCGACGTGCCGGCGATCGGCATCATGGATGCTGCGCTGTGCTTTGAGAGCGCCGGCCTAATCAAATACGGCAACAAAGGCAATATGACCAAAAAGGAGATCGACTTCACGGCTGACAAGTTGATCGAACTGAAAAAGGCCGGCCAATTCCGCGCCACCTGGACCACGTTCGACCAATCGGTGCAGCTCATGGCGGCGGGCGAAGTCATCATTCAATCGATGTGGTCGCCGGCGGTCGCCGCAGTGCGGGTGAAGGGCATCCCTTGCGTTTATGCACCGGTCAACGAGAAGTCCGGCAAAGAGGGCTACCGCGGCTGGTGCAACGGCATGGCGCTGATGAAACACCTCAGCGGCAAGAAGCTTGATGCCGCCTACGAGTACCTCAATTGGTATCTCTCCGGCTGGCAGGGCGCCTTCGTCAGCCGCTACGGATATTACAGCCCGGTGCCGCCGACGGCGAAGAAGTTTATGACCGACACCGAGTGGGCCTACTGGTACGAAGGCAAGCCGGCGCCGAGCGACATCACCGATCCGTATGGCGTGCCGATGGAGAAGGCCGGCACGGTCCGCGACGGCGGCTCTTTCGTCAAGCGCGTCACCAACATCGTGTGCTGGAACACGCTGATGGACGAAGCGGCATATATGAACAAGCGCTGGAACGACTTCAAAGTCGCCTGACGCGCGCGCGGGCTGCCTGTTTCCTCGGCGGCCCGCTTCTTGCTTCATCGTTTTACGCTGATTTCAACATCTGGCGGAGCCGTTTATTGGGCGGGCGCGGGCAGATTCTCGGTTGGCTCTACGTATCGCCGCTGATGCTGGTGCTGATCCCGTTTTTCGTGGCGCCGATTCTCGTCGTGCTGGCGGCGAGCTTTTTTCAGAGCGACGGTTTCGGCGGCCTTATTGCCGACCCGACGTTGCAGAATTACGCCGATATATTCAGCTCGAAACTGACGCTCAATCTGTACACGGAGACCATCGAGTTCACCATTTTAACATGGCTATTCTCGCTGATTATCGGGTTTTGGGTCGCTTATTTCCTGGTCTTTCATATCCGCAATCCGCTGCTCGCGATCGGATTGTTTCTGCTCTGCACCGTGCCGTTCTGGACCTCGAACATCATCCGCATGATTTCGTGGATTCCGCTGCTCGGCAAAGAAGGCCTGATCAACACCGCGCTGCTGCGGGTCGGCGTCATCCATGAGCCGCTCGAATTCCTGTTGTTTTCCGGGTTTTCCGTCGTGGTCGCTTATGTGCATCAGCTCACGATCTTCATGGTCGTGCCGATCTTCAACGCCATGGCGCGGATTGACAAACGGATCGTCGAGGCCGCGCTCGACGCCGGTGCGAGCCGCCTCGACATTATGCGCATGATCATCCTGCCGCTGTCGAAGAACGGCATCGCGCTCGGATCGATCTTCGTCGTTTCGATTGTCATGGGGGATTTCTTCGTCATCAAAGTCATGAGCGGCGGTGGCTCGGCATCCGTGGTCGGCGCGCTCTACGAGGACGTCGGCGTTCTGCAATATCCTTCGGCCGCGGCAAGCGCCGTGGTGCTGACGATTGTCGTGACATTGTTGGTCGCGCTGATCCTGCGGACCGTGGACATCCGCAAGGAGCTCACGCGATGAACGCGGCGGTGCGAGGCGCGGTCGCAGTGCCGCCGGTCTCAAAGGCGGTGGCGGCGCACGCGATCGCGCCGCGCGCGGGTGGCCGGCCCTGGACGTTCTACGTTCTCTCCACCGTCTTCGTGTTTTACGTTCTCGCGCTCTACGGACCGATGATCTGCATCTACGTCCTGTCGTTTCAGGATGTTCGGGGCGGCCTGGTCTTTCCGATGAGAGGCCTGTCGCTGCATTGGTTCGTCGACCTGTTCACCCAAGTGCGAACCGGTGACGTTAAAGGTTCATTCGAGCGTTCGATAAAACTCGCGGCGATCGTCACGGTTGCGACCGTGATCATGTCCTTCCTCGCCGGTTGGGCGTTCCGGCGGCGTTTCGTCGGCGACGGCGTCGTCTTTTATCTGATGATCGGCAGCTTGGTGGCGCCGGGTCTGGTGCTGAGCATCGGCGTCGGATTGGTCCTGCATTTCATCGGCGTCGAAGGCGCCTGGTACACCTCGGCGATTGGCGCGCAACTGTCATGGACCCTGCCGTTCGGCGTGCTGGTCATGTTCGCGGTCATGTCGCGCTTCGACCGCGCCTGGGAGGAGGCGGCCTATGACCTCGGCGCGACCCGCTGGCAGACCATAAGGCTCGTCGTCATTCCCATCCTGGCGCCCGGGCTGGTCGCGGTTGCGCTGTTCGGGTTCACGCTTTCGTACGACGAATTTGCGCGAACACTCCAGACCGCGGGATCGCTCAACACGCTGCCGCTGGAGATTTGGACCATGACGCTGAACATCACCTCGCCGTCGCTCTATGCGCTCGGCACCGTCACCACCATCATCTCGTTCGTGATCATTGCGATCTGCCTCGGCGCTATCGCTTCGATCCAGAAGCGGCGCGCGGTCCGCGTCCCGGCCATTTGAGGAGCATCGGCATGGCCGTTGGAGCGGGCAGCATTGAGCTTGCAGGGCTCGTCAAGAGCTTTGACGGTTTCGTCAACGCCGTCGACGGCGTCAATATAACAATCCCGGACAAGGCCTATTGCTGCCTCCTTGGTCCGTCCGGCTGCGGCAAGACCACGATCCTGCGCATGATCGCCGGTCATGACGATCCGACGGCCGGCGAAATTTTGATCGGCGGCGAAAACGTTGTCGGGCTGGCGCCGGTCGCGCGGCGTACCGCAATGATGTTTCAGTCTTACGCGCTGTTTCCCCACCTTAATGTGCGTGACAACATCGCCTTTTCGCTGCGCGTGCGCGGAATGTCCAAAGCCGCGCGCCACAAGGCGGCCGATGCGATGATGGAAAAGGTCAGGTTGTCGGAATTCGCCGACCGCCTGCCGGCGCAGCTCTCCGGCGGCCAGCAACAACGCGTCGCATTGGCGCGGGCGGCAATCACCGAGCCGCGCGTCCTCTTGCTCGACGAGCCGCTGTCGGCGCTGGACGAGTTCCTGCGCATCCAGATGCGCCAGGAGCTGCGCAGTATGCAGCGCGACCTCGGCATCACCTTCGTCCATGTCACGCACACCCAGCTCGAGGCGATCGCGCTCGCCGACCTCGTGGTGGTGATGGAGAAGGGCAAGATCCGCCAGGCCGGCGCCGCGCGTGAGGTCTATGCCAGCCCCAAGGACCGCTACGTGGCCGAATTTCTCGGCGGCCAAAATGTGCTGACCGGCCAGGTGCGAACCGTCAACGGCCATCACGCGGTGGTGGCGGCGCCGACCGGGACGGGCATTACCGTGCCGTTGACGCCCGGAGTGCGTGTCGATGTCGGCGACCCTATCACAATCGCGGTGCGACGCGACGACGTTGAAATTGTCGGGCCGGGTCATGCACCGGACGCAGGAGAGAAGACGGCGTCGGTTTCCAGCCGCGTGACCGCGATCGAGTATCAGGGCTATTTCGTCAAAGTCATGCTCGACGCCGGCAATAACGCAGACTTCGTCGTCTACGTTTCAGAGCGAAAATTTTTCACCAATCCCGTCAACGTCGGCGACGCCGTATTGGCGACCTGGCCGGTCGATCATGCCCGCATCCTCGCCCATGACCATTAGCAACAGAAAACCAGACGTCACCGTCAGTTCGCGTTCGAAGCCTAAGGAGAAGATCCGTGTCAGACTATGAAACATTTGAGCTCGGCGATATCGTCCTGCAGTCGGGAGCGACGCTGCGCGGCGCAAAACTCGCCTACAAGACATACGGCGCGCTCAACGCCAAGAAAGATAACGTTATCGTCTACCCGACCTGGTATTCGGCGCAGCATTACGACAACGAGTGGATGATCGGCGAGAGCATGGCGCTCGACCCGAGCAAATATTTCATCATCATTCCCAACATGCTCGGCAACGGCTTGTCGTCATCGCCGAGTAACACCGCCGAGCCTTACGATCGCGCGCGCTTTCCGCGCGTTACCGTTTACGACCAGGTCCAACTGCAGCACAGACTCGTTACCGAGAAATTCGGCATTGAGAAGATAAAGCTGGTGACCGGCTGGTCGATGGGCGCGGCGCAGTCGTTTCAATGGGGCGCGTCGTTCCCCGAGATGGTGGAGCGGATCCTGCCGTTCATGGGCGCGGCGCGCTGTTCGCGGCACAATTTCGTTTTCCTCGAAGGCGTGAAGGCGGCGCTGACCGCCGACGCCGTGTACGATTACGGCTGGTATAAGGAGCCGCCGCGCCGCGGCCTGCGTGCCGCCGCGCGGGTTTATGCCGGCTGGGGCTTTTCACAGACGTTCTATCGCAAGAAGCTCGATCTCGCGCTTCCCAAACGCCCCTACGGCGGCCGAGCGGCCGACGTGCCGTGGGGCTATTCGTCGCTCGAGGATTTCCTGGTTTATTTCTGGGAAGGCTTCTTTCTCGCCAAGGACGCGAACAACCTCCTGTCTCTGCTGTGGACCTGGCAGTACGCGGACATTTCCGGCGATCCCAAATACGGCGGAGACTTCGAGAAGGCGCTCGGAGCTATCAAAGCCAAGGCGATCATCATGCCGGCATCGACCGATCTCTACTTTCCGCCGGAGGACAGCCAATACGAAGTCGAGCACATGCCGAACGCCGAGTTGCGCATCTGCAAGAGCGATTGGGGCCACTTTGCCGGCGACCCGCGCGGCACCAGTCCGGACATCGAATTCGTCGACGCGGCGATCAAAGAACTGCTGGCAAGCTGATCCACGTCTCTTCAGTCACTGGGATTTTTAGCGAGGTGAACAATGCCGAAGACCCTGATCAAGATTGATCTCTCCGAGTCACCGTACAAGAACCCGGCGATCCACAATCGTTGGCATCCCGACATCCCGATGATCGCGTGGGTGAAACCGGGCGACGACTTTATCGTCGAGACCTACGACTGGACCGGAGGCTTTATCAAGAACAACGATTCCGCGGACGATGTGCGCGACATCGACCTGTCGATCGTGCACTTCTTGTCCGGGCCGATCGGCGTCGAAGGCGCCGAGCCGGGCGATCTTTTGGTCGTCGACTTGCTTGACGTCGGCGCACTGCCGCAGAGCCTCTGGGGCTTTAACGGCTTCTTCTCGAAGAAGAACGGTGGCGGCTTCCTAACCGATCATTTTCCGCTGGCGCAGAAGTCGATCTGGGATATTTCCGGCCTCTACACCCATTCGCGTCACATCCCCGGCGTCAAGTTTGCCGGGCTCATTCATCCCGGGCTGATTGGCTGCCTGCCCGACGCCAGTCTACTAGCCACCTGGAACAAGCGTGAGGTGGATTTCATCGCCACCAACCCGACGCGGGTGCCGCCGCTCGCCAATCCGCCGTTCGCCGCCACAGCGCATGCAGGCACCGCCAAGGGCGACGCCAAGGCCAAGGTCGGCGCCGAGGGCGCTCGCACCGTGCCGCCGCGCGAGCATGGCGGCAATTGCGATATCAAGGACCTTTCGCGCGGATCGAAAATCTACTTTCCGGTCTACGTGAAGGGCGGTGGTCTCTCCATGGGAGATCTGCATTTCAGCCAGGGCGACGGCGAGATCACGTTCTGCGGTGCCATCGAGATGGCCGGCTGGCTGCATATCAAGGTGGAAGTCCTCAAAGGCGGCATGGCGAAATACGGAATCAAAAACCCGATCTTCAAGCCTTCGCCGATCACGCCGAACTATAACGACTACCTCATCTTTGAAGGCATCTCAGTAGACGAGTGGGGCAAGCAGCATTACCTCGACGTCCATATCGCCTATCGGCAGGCCTGCTTGAACGCGATCGAGTATTTGACCAAATTCGGCTACTCGAAGGCGCAGGCCTATTCGATCCTCGGGACTGCTCCGGTGCAGGGCCACATCT
>DATNNI010000535.1:0-2305 GCA_035601915.1 Xanthobacteraceae bacterium | reverse complement strand
GAAGTGATCAAGCGCCGGCAAGTCATGCTGGTGCAGGTGGTCAAAGAGGAACGCGGCACCAAGGGCGCGGCACTCACGACGTATCTGTCGCTCGCCGGACGCTACTCGGTATTGATGCCGAATACCGCGCGCGGCGGCGGCATCAGCCGCAAGATCACCAGTGGCGAGGACCGCTCGCGGCTGAAGGAAATCGCACAAGAGCTTGAAGTGCCCGAAGGCATGGGCGTGATCGTGCGCACCGCCGGCGCGGCCCGCAGCAAGATCGAGATCAAGCGCGACTTCGAATATCTGCTGCGGCTGTGGGAAACCGTCCGCGATCTCACCCTGAAATCGACCGCGCCCAAACTCGTCTACGAGGAGGGCTCGCTGGTCAAACGCTCGATCCGCGACCTCTATTCCAAAGATATCGACGAAGTGATCGTGGCAGGATCGGAGGCCTACGAGGAGGCCAAGGATTTTATGCGCATGCTCATGCCGAGCCATGCCAAGAACGTGAAGCTTTACGCGGACGGGTCGCCGCTGTTGTCCCGCTACGGCGTCGAGAACCAGCTCGACGGCATGTTCTCGCCCACCGTGCAATTACGCTCCGGCGGTTACATCGTGCTCAACCAGGCCGAGGCGCTGGTCGCAATCGACGTCAATTCCGGCCGCGCGACGCGCGAACATCACATCGAGGACACCGCGCTCAAAACCAATTTGGAGGCCGCCGACGAAATCGCGCGCCAGTTGCGCTTGCGCGATCTCGCCGGCCTGATCGTCATCGATTTCATCGATATGGACGAAAAGCGCAATAACCGCAGCGTCGAGCGCCGGCTCAAGGACTGCCTCAAGCAGGACCGGGCGCGGATCCAGGTCGGGCGCATTTCGCATTTCGGCCTGTTGGAAATGTCGCGCCAGCGCATTCGCACCAGCGTGCTCGAGAGCTCGACGGAGAAATGTCCGTCTTGCGGCGGCAGCGGCCATGTCCGTTCGGTGTCCTCGCTGGCGCTGCAAGTGCTCCGCGCGCTGGAGGAGCAGCTGATCAAGGGCGCCACGCATAATCTCATCGCGCGCACCCGTCGCGACGTCGCGCTCTACGTTCTCAATCACAAGCGCGCGCATTTGCGGGCGCTGGAAGAGCGTTTTGCTATTGTCATCACCGTCAACGCCGACGATACGCTCGTCGCGCCGCAAGCCTTTGTCATCGACCGCGGCGAGCAGGTGCACACCCTTGAGGCGGCAAAGGCGCTGGCCGATCGGGCGGAAAGCCAAGCGGTCCCGCTCGAAGAGGAAGACGAACTCGAAGATCCCGAAGCGGTTGAAGCGATCGACAGCGAGGGCGATGAAAGTCCGCTTGCCGCCGAACCAGCCGAAGGCGTCCGGCGGCGGCGGGGGCGACGGCGGCGGCGCGGCGGGCGCAACGGCGGCGAGGCCGGCGCGCATGACCAACCCCTACACCACGATGGTGTTGCGGCACCGGCCGAGCCGGAAGCCGGCAGCTTCGCCGATTCGTCCGCGGGCGATGTCAACGAGGAAGCGGGTGAAAGCGGCGCGGGACAGGGCGAATCGCAGCGCGACGGCGGGCGCCGGCGCAGGCGCGGTCGGCGCGGCGGAAGACGCAATCGAATGGACCGCGATCAAGCAACACCGGCTTCGCAGGAGCACGACGCGCACGAACCGCAACACGCACAAAATACCGCCGAAGATTTTTCCGCGCCGGCTTCGGTCGAGCCGAACTTGACGGAAGCGGTCGCCGATCTGGAAGGCTCTGTGCCGCCCGCCTCCTCTGCGCCCGAGTTTTCGCGGCCGCACGCGGCGGAACCGCAAGCGGCCTCCTCGATCGCTCCAGCCGAGGAGCCTGTGCCGCGCCGCCGCTCGACGGTGCGCGAGCCGGCGCCGAGCGCCGGCAATGCGGAAACCTCGCCGTCACCGGCGACACCATCGCCCGCCGCCGCGCCGCAACCCGTCATCACCGAAGTCGGCGATGACGAGAGTGCGGACCAGCCGCGCCGCAGGGGCTGGTGGTCACGCCGCTTCGCCGGCGGCTGAGCATACCGCCATGAAGAGCGGCTGGGTCGAGGGTGACGCCGAGGCGCTGATTGCGCACGGCGGCAAATCCGGCATCGGACGCGACCTGGCATTACTGGTCTACGCGACGCGGCTCCTTGGCCGCGACCGCAAGCTCGTTTTGCACGGCGGCGGCAACACCTCGCTGAAGGCGAAGGCACGCGACCTGCTCGGCGAGGAAGCCGAGGTCATTTACGTCAAGGCAAGCGGCGCCGACATGGCCGAGATCGAGCCGGCCGGCCTGCCGGCGGTACGGCTT
>DATNNI010000534.1:0-14521 GCA_035601915.1 Xanthobacteraceae bacterium | reverse complement strand
AGATCATGTATTCGAGGTGAGCCGGCAGCAGCGGCTTTAGTTTTTCCGGCGTCGGCGAAGGTTGCGAAAGCACGGCGTAAAACTTGCGCTTCCACATCTTCTGCGTGAGCTCGGCAACGCGCGCATCGACACTCATAACGCGCCGGTCCTCCCTGACGAAACATTTGTTTGCATGGTCGGCCGTCCCGCCCAGTCGTGTCAACGTCCGCTCTTGTCCATCAGCCATTCGTTTGCTGCCGAACGGCTCCCGCGCGCGCGGCCAATCCTCAGGCGGCGCGCCCGGTATATTGGCCGTCGACATAAATCAGCGGGTCAACCTCGCCGTTAGTAGAAATTGACAGTATCGGGCCCATGAAAACGGTATGGGTGCCGTAGTCGAGTTCCTTGTCTTTCCGGCAGATGATGGCGGCCTGGGCGTCGGCCAAAACAGGCGCCGCGGCCCCGGTGTCCCAACAGCCGACACCGAACCGGCTCTCGCCATTCGCCTCGCCGCTGCACAGCCGCGAGATAACGACGTGGCCACGGCTCAGTACGTTGATCGCGAACGCATCCGCCTCACGCAGCGCGGCGTGGAATGTAGCCGATCGATTAACGCAGACCAGCATGGACGGCGGCTCCATGCTCAGCGCACTCACGGCGGTCGCGGTCATTGCAAAATCGCGTCCGCCCCGCCGGCAGGTGACGACGCTGACCGAACTCGCCAGACGCCTGAGTGCTTGCTTGGCGTCATGCCTCAATTGCTGGGTATCGATCATCGGCTGCGCCCTTAATAGAGGCCAATCGGCTCGAGCCCGAGCCGCTCCTGGCCGTACATGGCCGCGATCGGCTCCCAATCCAGAGACAAATGCAAGGCGGCTGCATTTGCGTCGCGCCAGAAGCGCTGCAGCGGTGCGGCGAGGTCGCTGCCGGCGGCGCCTTCTTTGGCGAAGAGATCGTTGACGACGGAGACCGATTGCTTGGCGGCAAACCCCTGATTACGCCGTATCGCGATGCGCTCGCCGATCGCGAGCGGAATGTCGTTGCGGACTTTGTCTTCGGCGGTGGCCACGCTGGTCAGTAGCAGCGTGAAGGCCGACTCGACTGTGGCCGAAGCGGCGCCGATCTTGTTCTGAATCATCGGCGAGGCGGCCATCGGCACGATCATGCCGGGCTTGGCAGCCCGCACTTTGGTCTTCGCCATCTCAATGAAGCAATCGAGCGCGCCCTGCGCCATGCCGAGCACCGGAGAGACCAGTGCGGTCGGGCCGAAGGTGGTGAAGCCGAATTTGCTCATGTTGTTGTCGTCAATTTTCTTTCCGGGGACGGTACCGGCGACGATCTCGGCAAATCGCAGCATGCGGTGCTCCGGCACGAATACCGGCCGCTCGATGCGCACGGTCTTGCTTCCGGTGCCTTGCAGACCACTGGTGAACCACGTGTCCTGATCAACCTTCATGTCGATGATCGGCACCAGGCACCACATCACGTCGGGCGGCCCTTTGGCGTTCGGCAGTCCGGCGCCGAGCATCAGCCATTGGCTATTTTCGCAATTGCTCGCATAGGGCCACGCGCCAGCGAGCTTGATGCCGCCGGGAACGATTTCAACTTCTTTGCTCGGCTGATAGGAACCTGCGACGAGATTGTTCGGATCGCCCAAGACATCCTGCTGTGCCTCGAGCGTGAAGAACGACATCATCCACTGGTAGCATATGGCCAACGAACCGCACCAACCGGTGCTGCCGCACGCGCGGCCCAGCTCGAAGGCAATCTGCGCGAGTTCACCGGTGCCGTATTCAAAGCCGCCGAAGCGCGCCGGCCGCATCAGCTTGGTCAGCTCGGCCTCGCGCAGGAGATCCATGGTCTTTTTCGAAACCCGCCGGTTGGTCTCGGTGTCGCGCGCAGCCGCGCGCACGGCCGGCTGCAGCTCGCGGACGCGATTGAGCAAGACCGAGAATTCAGTCCGCTGAGGTTTTGAGGCAAAAGGCACAGTCTTGGCGGCTACCGGCACGTTTTCCTCCTTGCGCTTATTTGATGCGCTTTCCTGAATGCAGCTACGCTTGCAGCTTGCCGCCGCATTGACAAATCGCATTTTCCAACCTGAACTATCGGCTTACTCGATACTTGGGTGCGCCGGTTAAGCCTATGGAAAATATAAAAGATTTCGATCTGAACCTGTTGGCGTCGCTCGACGCCTTGCTGGCGGAGAAGAACGTCACGCGCGCGGCGAAAAAGATGCACGTTACCCAGTCGACGATGAGCGGCATCTTGCGGCGGCTGCGCGACCAATTTGATGACGAATTGCTCGTCCGCATCGGCCGCAGCTACGACCTGTCGCCCTTCGCCCAATCGCTGGCAATTTCCGTGCGGCAGACAATTCTGCAGATCGATTCGACAATCTCGGCAAAGCCGCTGTTCGACCCCAACAAGGATCGCCGGAAATTTCGCATCATGGCGTCCGATTACAGCACCACGGTCTATCTATCGACCGTGTTTCGCCGCATCGAAAAGCAAGCGCCTTATGTCAGCTATGACATCCTGCCGATCAATTCGCCGCTCGAGCACGTGCGCGGCGGCATGGTCGATCTGTGCGTGACCGGAAATCCATTGAGTCAGGCGGAAGCGGCTTCCGATCAATTACTGCGCATGGATATGCTGTTCTCGGAATCCTATTGCTGCATTGTCGACGAGGACCACCCGCTGCGCGGCATCGTCACATTGGAGCAATTGTTCGAATATCCGCACGTGATGGCCCAGTTTGCCGGCGTCACCATGCAGACGAGCGAGCTGCGCGCGACCAATCACATGCGCAATCGCGCCAGCGCCGTCCGCACCGTGCCGAACTTCAACGTCATTCCGGCGCTGGTCCGGGGCAGCGCATCAGTCGGCATTCTGCCGGCTCGCATGATGGAAGCGGCGCCCGGCTGGTCGGGCTTGCGCATGCTTGCCGTGGCGTTCGAGATGCCGTCCTTCACCGAGTATTTGATCTGGCACTCGCGATTTGCCTACGACCCGGCGTTTTGCTGGCTGCGTGAAGTCATGCTCGGCGCAGCCTGACCGCGATTCTGCCCAGGCGGACGGAAGTCACTACACCATCCGCACGCCACCCTCGACCATCAGGTTCTGACCGGTTATGTAGTTGGACCTCTCGGAGGCGAGAAATGTGGTCGCGCCGACAAGGTCTTCCGGTGTCGACACTCGCTTGAGGATGGCTTTGTTCCGGGCGAGCTCTTCAACGGCATTCGGCTCTTCCCGATAGCCGGCCTTGATGAGGTCTTGGTCCAGACCGTCCCACAACGGCGTCTTGACGAAGCCGGGGCTGAAGCAATTGACGGTGATGTTGTATTCGCCGAGCGCTTCGGCGCCGGCCTGTGACAGCGAAATAACGCACGCCTTGCTGGCGCAATAGATCGTGGCGATCTTCTCGCCGACCTTGCCCGCGATCGAGGCGGTATTAATGATCTTGCCGCCGCCGCCCTGAGCAATCATTTGCTTCGCCGCCTCCTGCATGCCGATCAGCACGCCGAGCGCGTTGATGTTCATGATGCGGGTGAAATCGGCCTCAGAGGCTTCCAAAAACTGGCCGGCCTTGCTGATGCCGGCATTGTTGAACATTACGTCAAGCCGGCTGTAAGCTTTCACCGCCGCCTTGATCATCGCCTGGACGCTCGCCCTGTCTACAACGTCAACCTTGACCGCGATCGCCTCGGCGCCGCCCTTGCGGATCGCATTTGCGACCCGCTCGGCGGCTGCCAGGTTGATATCGGCGATGACCAGGCGTCCGCCCTGGGTCGCGAGATCGCGCGCAATCGCTTCACCGATACCGCTGCCGGAGCCTGTGACGATGATGGATTTTTGCTCGACTTGTCCTGGCAAAGCGCCCTCCTTTGTTTGTCTTATTTCTCGATTCGATATCAGTGAGCGGACTTGCCGATGCCGGATTGTGAGAGTGCGCGCCAATACGGTTCGCGCAACTCGTCAGCAATCGCTTCGGCGGGCAATGCGTCGAGCTTCGCCGAAAATACTTCCGGCCCTATTCTCTCCGTCCCGCCGATCTCACAGAGAATGTCGAGCATCTCTTTGACCGGCAAAGCGCCCTCACCGGGCTGCAAGCGATGGAACAAACAATCTTCCTCTAGTGATCGCCCGGGCGGCAGCTCAGCTTCGGCATCGGTGACCTGTACGTAGGCAATGCAGCTTCCCGGAATAGAGCGCAACAAGGCGTCGTCCCTGCCGCCACGGATGTAGTGCCAGAAATCGAATGCGAGCGCCGCGTTGGGACGATCGGCGATTTGCAAGATTTGCCACGCCATCCCCAGATCTTTGATCCCCCAAATGGGGATGAACTCAAGGACGCAGCGCAAACCGTGCGCGGCAGCCCTGTCTGCCAGTGACGCGAAACTTTCAGCGATCTCCGGCACCGAAGCGAGACCGGGCTGCAAAGTGCCAATCACCGTCATGGTAGAGACGCCCAGTTCGTCCGCGATGCGAAAGAAATCATCCGCCGAATAACCGAGAAATTCCATGAAGTCAGGATCGGAAATTCCTGACCGCCAATGCGGCGCCCAGCTCGCCATTGGATCGAGTATCGGAAGGCTCACGCCCAGGTCCGCGGCCATCTTGCGCATGTCGCGAGGCGAGATGCCTCTGGCCCGGTTTCGATCGACGTCGAGCGGCGTCATGCTCATTTCGTTGAGCCCAACCGCGGCCGTTGCCTTGAGTTGATCCTGGAAAGATAAATTGCGCACGTTGCCAATCCACATCGTGTGGTATTTTGTTTCGATTTTTGGTGCGCTGATCACTTTTCCACCCGGCATATCGCTGGAGCTTCAATTTGTTGCCAAGCTTCTATCCGGGCTGGCCTTCGGCAACCGGGATGCCCGACGGAAAATCGACCCAGTGAAGCTTGTGAACCGCCCAGATTGCTCGCGTGGGAGCTGGGAATGCCGGATCAGTGAAGCATCCGACCGCTACGGCCGTCAGCTCCGGCGCCGCATCCAAATTCCAGAATACGCTCGAGCCGCATTCCGGACAAAAATGATAGTCGAGATGGCGGCCGGAGTCGGATGAGCGACGGAACGTCTTGTGCGCGCCCTCTATGGCTGAAATCTGCCCTTTCGGAAAGAACGCCCCGACCGCGAAAGCCGTGCCGGTCCGCCTTTGGCATTGCGTGCAGTTGCAAATCCCGACGCGCGCCGGTTCGCCGGTGACGGTCACCCGCAGTTTTGCGCAAGCACAAGATGCCGTTTGCGACGTCGCCATGATTGCTTCCCCAGGGTCGTACGGGCGAGCAGCTGCTCGCTATTGTCGAGAGCTCAGTCCATCACCATGCCGCCGTCGACGTGATACGTGCCGCCGGTCAAATTCCGCGCGTAATCCGAAACGAGATAAGCGACCATGTTGGCTATATCCACAGGCTCCTGCGGGCGATTCAGCGGAATTAGAGCGACAAAGTCTTCCTTGGCTTTATCGAACGAGACTCCGCGCTGCTTGGCCATGTCTTCGACGAGGCCATCGTGCAGCGGCGTCATCACGATACCGGGGCACACCGTATTGACGGTGATATCGAAAGGCGCGAGCTCTTTGGCGAGGCCTTGGGTGAAACCCATCGTTCCAAATTTTGAAATGCAGTAGGGAATTGCGTTGGCATAGCCCTGCTTCGAGGTGACAGAGCCGAGATTGATAATCCGTCCGCTGCGGCGCTTGACCATTCCGGGGACGACCGCGCGCGCGGCAAGAAACTGCCCTTTGAGATTGATGTCGAGCACCCGGTCCCAATCGGCTTCCGTTATTTCAACGAAGGGCTGCCACTTCGTCACCCCGGCATTGTTCACCAGGATGTCGATCGGCCCGAATTCCTTTTCGACCGCTTCGACGAGGACAAAGGACGATTTCCAGCTGGTCACATCGTGCTCGAAAATCTTCGCCTTGTGACCCGCATCGGTGATGCGCTTGATGGTGGGCGCGGCGGTTTTTGGGTTGATGTCTGCCACAGCGACTGCTGCGCCCGCCGCCGCCAGCACTTCCGAAATGGCGCCGCCGATTCCAAGTCCGCCGCCGGTGACGATCGCCACCTTTCCGCGCAAATTCCACATTGGACCCACTCCTCGTCGTTCTCTTTAATAGCGTTAAAAGCCTCGCGGCCCGGAAACCGCCGGCGTCAGGCGGCGGATCGGTCGGTCGGCTTCACACCGGTGTTGATCGCCGTCACCAGCTCGTGCTCGGTGAGAGTCTCGCCGTCGAGTTCCTTCGTCAGAACGCCGTCGACGAAAACGATGACGCGATCCGACACGGCGACGACCTCGCCGGGATCGCTCGAATAGAACAACACGACCCTACCCGATTGCGCGAGGTTGCGCATGATCCTATGCATTTCACGCTTGGCGCCGACATCGATGCCGCGAGTTGGATCGTCGAGCACCAGCATCGACGGCGCCGCTTCGATCCATTTGGCGAAGACCACTTTCTGCTGATTGCCGCCGGACAACGCGCCGACCGGCTGATGCATCGAACCGGCGATTACGCCAAGCTGGCGGCAACGTTCCGCCGCAGCGCGGCGCAAGCGCTCCCCGCGCATGACGAACCCGTCGCGCCCGAGTGTCAGCGTCCGCACGCTGACGACGTTTTCGGCCACGCTTTGCCGCAGCATCAGTCCGAATTGCTTGCGGTCCGCCGGCGTGTAAGCGATGCCCGCTTTAACCGCGCCGGCGGTGCTCCCCGGGAGTTTGGCGCCGGTTGGGAGTGTCACTTCTCCGGCTTTCGGTTTCGCCAGCCCGAACAGCACCGCGAACAACTCCTCGATGCCCGAGCCGGCCAGGCCGGCAACGCCAACGACAGCGCCCGGCGCCACCTCGAGGCGATCGATGACAAGATCGGTGGGGCCTTTTAGCCCGACTATGCGAAGCGCACCGACGTCAATCCGCGGCAGCGTCTCGGCGGCGGCTCCCAGAGTGTCGGCTCGTTGCGCCCGTTCGGCGATGGATTCGGGAGTTTCGCCGAGAATGGCGGTGACGACCGGCCGCAATTGATCGACCGCCGGCTCGATTTGCGCAGGCACGCGCCGTCCGTTGCGCAGAATGACGAGGTTGTCGGAAATCTCCAGCAACTCTTCGAGAAAATGGCTGACATAGACGATGCCCATGCCGGAATCGCGCAGATTGCGAATGATTCCGTGCAAGCGTTCGACTTCGGCAACATGCAGAGACGAGGTCGGCTCGTCGAGAATGAGTACGCGTGGTTTTTGCAGAAGCGCGCGGGCGATCTCCACCAGCTGACGGTCCGCCAGCGGAAGACGGTGCAGCGACGTCTTCAGGTTAGCGCTGACGCCGAGTTTCTCGAACACGCCGTAGGCTTCGCGGCCAAAAGCGCGCCGCGCTTTCCACGACCTCCCGCCCGGCGCTAACAACAGATTCTCCTCGACGCTTAGCGCCGGAAACAAGCTTAGCTCTTGGGAGACAATGGCGATTCCGGCACGCGCGGCATCGTTAATCGAATTCATCGTCAGCGGCCGCCCGTCGAGCAGCAACTCGCCGCTGTCGGGACTCATCGCTCCCGCGATGATCTTGAGCAACGTCGACTTGCCGGCACCGTTGGCGCCGACCAAACCATTCACTTTTCCCCCGATGACATCAAAATCGACATTGTCGAGGGCCAGCATTGCGCCGAAGCGCTTGCTGACATTTTTAGCCGAGTAGATTGCCGACGTTGTCACCTGGCCATCGACTCCATATCGCGTCCGGCTGACGTCCGGGTCCGGAAGCGAGGAGTATCGCCGAAACAAGGCGGTACCCCTCTAGACGCTACTGCTGCATCGGATGGGTATAGAGGTCGGGATCGGGCAGCGTGGCGGGCAGATGGTCGCGCGTCGCCTCGATCTGCGCATTGTAGAACGTGCGCAGGCCGGTCTCCGGCTTTTCCCACGCTTTCTGATAGTCCGCGATGTTGCCCTTATCGATCGTCACATGCGGCACTTTCACCCAGCCGGACGGGATCGGCTTGCCGTCGAGCAACGCCTTTGCCGCGATGTAGGTGGCAAGGTACGACTGCGAGAAGAAATTCGCCGGCACCCCCGCGCTAATCAGACCTTGGGCGATATCGTCACGAACTTCCTCCGGAGTATCGTAACTGACCAAAGGCACTTTCGTCTTGTCGTTTTCCAGGATTTTCGGAATGTTCTCCTCGCCTTCCTCGCAGGGATCGATATACGTCAGTCCCTTCGGCGTCTTGCGGATTGCCTGGTCCCACAGTGCGAAATTGCGCTCGCGATCAGGCTTTGAATCGAAGCTCGCCAGCACGTTGATCTTCGGCATTTTCTTCTTGAGGTAGGCGACTTCTCCAGCCAACCGGTTCTCCAGAACTGTGAGGCCTGGCACGCAGACCGCAGTGACGACATCGCCGGTGATCTCCGCGGCCGGCTTGTTCAGACTCTTCTCAAGCGCGGCAGCAACGATCTCGCCCCCGGTTTGCCCCATCCCAAAGGCGTCCGAAGCCACAAACAGCGCATTCTTGACTTCCGGCATTGGCGGCACGTTGATCCAGACTACCTGGGCGCCGCGCGATTGCGCTTCCGTTGCCGGCTGGGTGAACAGCGGCGGCGCAACGTTGACTACCACCAGCACGTCCGGCTTGGTCTCAAGCTCGGCGAGAAACATTTGCGCCTGCCGCTGCGGATCGAAGGTTGTCGGTCCGGTCACGCGGATTTTGACCTTGCCGCCAAGATCCTTGGCCGCAGCGTTCGCGCCGGCGACAATTTCAGTATTCCATTCACCAGCCGCGAGCGCCTGAACCACGGACACCGTGACGGTATCCTTCGGCCCGGCGTTGGCTGGCAGCACCGCGAACGCAAAGCCTCCTAATAGGACAACGCCGGATACCGCGGTCGCGTATCCGTCCAGTGTTCGACATCGTTTAGACTGCATCGACTTCCCTCCCTCTTGATTGATTGGTGGCGCGGCGCCGTGTGATCATTGCGTGCGTCGGCGTTTGACGACACGATCAAGCGCGATCGCGCCGATGATGACGGCGCCGGTAACGAATTCCGAGTAGTTCAGATTGACCCCGTAAAAGACGAGGCCGCTGTCGATGGTCGTGATGATAAGAACGCCTAGCGCGGCGCCAAGTATCGTTCCCGAGCCGCCCGCTAGCGACGTACCGCCGATCACCACACCAGCAATAACCTGAAGGCCAAGGTTGCGTCCGGACGAGGTATCGACCGCCTTGAAATAAGCGAGCGTCATGACGCCAGACAGCGCCGCAAGGAACCCGACCAGCGCCGTCGCATAGATGCGGATCAGGCCTGTGCGCACCCCGATAAACTCTGCGGCGGCCGGGTTCGAACCGATCGCCCGGACGGTGGCCCCAAAGCGTGTACGCGCGAATACAAAATAGAGAGCGATGGCGCAAACCAGCGCGGTCCAGACCGATGCCGGAAGTTCGAAAAGATCGCTGCCGAGGAGGCGAAAGAAGGGGTGATTCTTCGGCAGGCCGTAGATCGCCTTGCCGTCGGACAGAATGAGATGGAGGCCGAAATAGCCAGACAGCGTGCCGAGGGAAACGATAATCAGCGGCACGCGCAAAAGGCTGGTGAGGATGCCGTTCAACGCCCCAAGCCCGATGCCGGCGACGAGCGCAACCGCAACCGCAACCCACGGATCGACGTGATAAAACTTGATAAGCAGCGCCGAGAGGCTGCCGCCGACTGCAAAGATGCCACCAACTGAAAGGTCGATCTCGACCATCGCAACCAGATAAACCATTCCGAATGCGATGATGCCGACCAGCGCCGACTGGCGCAGAATCGTCTTGACCGAGCCGAAGCTGAAAAACTCCGGATAGGGAATCCCTATCGCGAGCAGCATCGCAACGAAAACAAAGACAAGCCCGCTGTCCTCCAGCCAGCGCCAGCGGAGGCCGGCAACGTAACGGCCGATCAAGGGCCGTCTCAAGTCGGCCGGATTAGAAGCGCTCATATCGGCGTGCACTCACTCGCTTGCCGGAACGCAGCGCCGCCGCGGTCCTCCCCGCAGGCATGTACCTGCATTTTTAAGGGCAGGCTGGCACCAATCGCCTATCGCCGCAAATCGAGATTCCCAACAGCAGGTATCGATCTGGCCGATGGTTGCACCTGAGCCACCCGCCTCCTAAAACGTCTGCGCTTTGAGGTTGGCGAACATGTCTTTCACGTTCGCATCGAGGTAAAGGATCTCAGTGAGCGTACCCGGATCGTCGCCGCTCTCGTAATATCCGAACCTGGTCTCGGCGAACGTCCCGCGCTGCACCAGCCGATAGCCGCGCGCCAGCAAATCAGCGTCCGCGGCATCGTAATCGTCGACAATGTAGCCGAGGTGATGGACTCCGCCTTCCGGAACGCGGTCCAAAAATTCCGAATACGTGCTCTTGCCGGACAAGTTTTCGATGATCTCGAACTGCATGTCGCCGATATAGCCGAACGCCATGCTGTGGTTGATCGGCGCGGTTGAACCCCGAAACCAGCCGTTCTGGACGACGATCTCGCGAAGCACCATGAAACGCGGTGCGCCGAGTCTGTTGTTGAACTCGGCAAGCGTGGCGTCCAGGCTGGGCACGACGTAACCGATCTGAAACAGCTTTCCGGGCAAGGGATGATTGGCCATGCGTTGAACCTTTTTCGCTGTGCGCTGAGCCGAAGCGAAGTTATTTCGCCGGAGCGAACAGCGGCGTGGCGTCGCCGTAAATGCGGATGTCGGCAATCTTGTCGCCGCGGCGGCGCAGCGTCGTGCAGAACTTGATCGCGCACAGGGAGCCGTCGAGCCGGGTGTATTGCACAATGGCTTCGGCGACCCCGACCTGCCCGTCATGTATCGACCACGCCCCGACCATGCTGTGCGAGAGGCCCCCGATGCTTCCCCACAGATGGCCGATCGCCGCCTTGTAACCTTCCTTGCCGTGAACGGTCGGGTGGTTGGCGAAGGTCAGCGTCGTGTCGTCAGTGTGCTGGGCGAGTGTGCGCTCCATATCCATCGCATCGACGGCGCGGTAGTAATCGTAAATCCATTTGGTGTCGCCGGACGCGTCGGTCGGACTTTTCGGCGCCAAATGCTCGCGGCCTTTTTCGTCCACGGTGCGCCGCACCGCGGCAAGCGTCGAGGCGACGGCGTTCAGGTAAGCGCCCTCCATCGGCGCAAAATGCGCCTTCTCGGCGTCGCTGCCTTCCGGCACGCCATCCTTCTTCAAGCTGAAGGCAAACGTCAGCGTCAGATTTCCGCTGTTGTCCTCACCGATGACATTCTCAATGCGCCCAAGCTCGGAGCCGCGGACCCGTTCGAAAATCACCCGATTTTCCGGCTCGAATGTGACTTTCTCGCGCAACGGCACATCCTTGAGCATGATGTCGCGGACGAGCCAGCCGTCGCCCTGCTCGACCACATCACAGCCCTTCATCTCCGGGACAAAAGGCAGCGCGTTGTTCGCCTTCATCAATAGCCCGGTCCACACATCGTGCCGGCTGAGGAACGACTTTTTCGGTTCGTTGACGGGAACCGTCCTGCTCAGTTGATACATCGGCGACCTCCCTCTATGCCCGGCGCTTGAATGGGACGCCGGAGCGCTGCGCAGGTATGCGCGCCACGTTCAGTTCGTGGTTTTATTTCCAAAATTAGTAATTTGTGGAAATAGCGGAGTCAAGCGCTGCCGCCGTACTGCCGGCCGGAGCCTCTCAAGCGCGTTTATGGACGAGACGCGGGACGCGCGAGAGTACGGCAGTAACCTGCTTGGCCGTTGTCAGGTAATGCTTTTCCAGCGCGCGCTGTGCCGCTTTGACGTCGCGCGATAAAGCCGCTTCGAAAATCTGCTTGTGCTCCCGCACGGTGTCGCGTTTAAGTCTTTCCGTCGGCGCAAATTTTACCCGTAACATGCGGTGCCGTTCGGCTTGATCGAACAACAGCTCGGCAAGCTCCATTTGCCAGCGCGATCCGCACGCGGACAGAAGCGCCATGTGAAAGCGCCGATGACAACTGCTCCAGCCTTCGGTCGCGGGCCCGGACTCATTCGGAATAGGATTGCGCGACAGCGCATGGAAAGCCGCGACAACAGCGGTCTCCCAGCGGATATCGCCGTTCTCGATTGAACTGGCGAGCGCTTCGCGCTCGATAACAATCCGCGTCCGCGTAGTGTCTTCGACGTCGTAAGCCGTCAATATCGGAATGCGGAAACCGCGCTGCCCAATCGAGGTGACCAGCCGTTCCGAAGTTAGCCGGGTGAGCGCCTCGCGCAGCGGGCTGATGCCGACATCATAGCGCGAGCGTAATTCGTCCGAACGAAGCGGAGAACCCGGCGCGAATCTGCCCCAGAGAATATCCTGCCGCAGCCGCTGATAGGTGGATTCGGCGACCGTGCGGGGCAAGCCGTCGGTCGCGACCTGCGCGTGACGGGCTTCGGTGACTGAGCGCTTCATGGGTTTGGTCAACAATTTTGGAAATTATAGGCAACTTTCGAAAAAAGGCCAGATGCACGCTGCGCCTAGTCGATTATTCCTCGCCGGCCAACTCCAACCTGCGCCGCTTAAGTTCGGCCGCGTAGCGGCGCGGCGCATTCCCACGCGAGCAGCTTTTTGATCGAGGTCTCGGCAACGGGTCTGGCGGCATGGGCATTGGGGAACCGTCGCGGACATGAGCAGTTGCTTGCGGGATGGTTGCCTCCGACACACCGCGCGCGCGATCCGCAGAAGTCGAGACCGACATTCCGAGCCGGCTTGACGCGCTGCCGTTCGGGCGTTTTCACCTTCTGGTCATCGCCGCACTCGGCATCACCTGGATTCTGGACGGCCTCGAAGTCACTCTCGCCGGCGCGCTTTCCGGCGAACTTACGCAGCGTTCCGCACTCGGCCTGACAAGTTCGCAGGTGGGGCTTGCCGGCAGCTTCTATCTCTGCGGCGCCGTTATTGGTGCATTCGGCTTTGGGTGGCTGACCGACCGCTTAGGCCGCAAAAAGCTCTTCTCCATTACGCTTGCGGTCTATCTCGCCGCCACCGCCGCCACCGGTTTATCCTGGGATGCGTGGAGCTACATCTTTTTTCGATTTCTCACCGGCGCCGGCATAGGCGGCGAATACGCCGCCGTTAATTCAACCATCCAGGAGCTCATTCCCGCGCGTTTTCGCGGCTGGACCGATCTTCTCATCAACGGAAGTTTTTGGATCGGCGCGGCGATGGCGGCGGGAGGCTCGACTGTCTTGCTTGACCCGCACGTCGTCGATCCCGCCTTCGGCTGGCGGCTGGCATTCCTGATCGGCACGGCGATCGGCCTGGTCATTCTGGTGATGCGCCGCTGGATTCCCGAAAGCCCACGCTGGCTGATCACTCACGGCTTCAAGCGTCAGGCCGACATCATTATCGAGGAGATCGAGGCGCATTTCGATCGTTCATCGAATGCCGGCTCTGGTGAACGGCGGCGCGTACGATTGCGAACACGCGACCACACACCGCTCCGCGAGGTCGCGCACGCGCTGTTTCAGACTTATCGCCGGCGCACGTTTGTCGGTTTCGCGCTGATGTCCGCGCAAGCCTTTTTCTACAACGCCATTTTTTTTACATACGCGCTGGTGCTGACCGAGTTTTACGGAATCCCCGCGGACCGGGTCGGCTGGTACATCTTGCCTTTCGCCGCCGGCAACGTCCTCGGCCCGATACTCCTCGGCCGGCTGTTCGACACCATCGGACGCAGGATAATGATTGCTTCGACTTACGCCATATCGGGCTTGCTGCTTGCCGCAACCGGACTTCTGTTCCGCGAAAACTTGGTTTCCGCGCCGATGCTGACGGTCGCGTGGATGATCGTGTTCTTCTTTGCCTCGACCGCGGCGAGTTCGGCCTATCTCACTGTGAGTGAAACCTTTCCCCTCGAAATGCGCGCGCTCGCCATCGCCTTCTTTTATGCCGTCGGGACCGGCGTTGGCGGCGTGGCCGGGCCGGTGTTGCTGGCGGCGCTGATCGAGAGCGGCTCGCGAGCAAGCGTCGCGATGGGATATTTCTTCGGTTCGTTGTTGATGATTGGCGCCGCGATCGCCGAGGCGATCTGGGGCGTGGCTGCTGAACGAAAGCCGCTTGAGGAAATCAGCCAGCCGCTGTCATTCGTCGAATCATGACCGCGGGGGTCCCTGCACTGGAAATCAAGCCGGTGGCTCGCCAGATTGGTCGCGCCGAACTATCAAAGCTGTCATGAGCGAAGCCGCGCTGACCTCCGCTGCGCAAAGCCGGGTTGTCTTAAGGATTCTTCCTTTCGCCCTGATCATTGTCTGTGGCTATCTGCCGGTCGGAATCCCGCTCGCCGCCTTGCCGTTGGAGGTTCACGGAAGACTCGGCTTCGGTGCGCTCATGGTCGGCATCGTCATCGGCGTGCAATCGTTGGTCACGCTATTTACCCGGCCGATAGCTGGCATGCTCTGCGACCGCGCCGGCGCGAAAGTTGCCGTACTCATCGGCGCAGGCATCTCGATCGTCGCAAGCGCCACCTATTTCGTCTCTACCATACCGGCGCTCGGCCCGTCCGGCGCCCTTTCGCTTCTTCTCGCC
>DATNNI010000533.1:0-6215 GCA_035601915.1 Xanthobacteraceae bacterium | reverse complement strand
TTCTTCGAGCCGCACTCCTCCTCGCCTTCGATCATCAGAGTGATGTCGAGCGGCAGCGCGCCGGTCACCGCCTTGAAGGCGCGGCAGGCCTCGACAAACGTCATCGCCTGGCCTTTGTCGTGACAAGCGCCGCGGGCGACGATGGCCTTGCGCCCATCGTTGAGCGTCTCGATGCGCGGATCGAAGGGCGGAGTATTCCATAATGATAGCGGATCGACGGGCTGCACATCATAATGTCCGTAAAACAGGACGCGCGGCGCCTTGCCATTGGCTCCGCTGTGCGGCGCGGCCGGAGAATTCGCAGCGATGACCACCGGGTGCCCCCCGGTCGGACGCACGCTCACTTCCAATCCGAGACCGCGCAGCTCGCCCGCGACATGATCGGCGGCCGCGCGACAATCTTTTGCGTAGGCCGGGTCGGTCGAGATCGATTGGATTCGCAACAGCGCGAACAGGCGCTCTACGCTTTCGTCGAGACCGCGGTCGATGTGATCGAGAACCGCCGGCAAGGCATCCGATGCTGTCATTATTTCACCGTGAGTGGAGCGGCCCGCGCAAACGCCTGCACCGCAATGTTGCTGCTTCTAAGTAATCTTGTCATGAAATTTGTGCGCGGAGCGCTCTTTAGAACCTTTTTCAATACCAAACAGCCGCTTCCTCAGCCAAAACTTGAACCTGCCGGCCTGATTTTCCAGATTCGAACCACCTGACCGTTGCTCCTTTGCAACATGCCGCGCCGTTCGGACCAAAATTCCGCGGCAATCGCCGCCTTCGCGCGCGGCAGCCTTGTCACGCCAAAGTCCAGCGTACAATATGGCAAGAACGTGCCAAAAATACGGGGCTGGCGAGGGCACAATGGACGAGCTGATCGGGCGTCTCGTCGCCAATCTTGGCGTCGAGCGGACAACTGCCGAGACAGCAGTCGGCATCATCCTCGCTTTTCTCGCAAAGGAAGGCCCGCCGGACAAAATCCAAACCCTTCTGGCCAAGCTGCCTGGAGCTGAAGCTTTGATCCAAAAAGCTCCGGCCGAGGGCGGCGGCATGGGCGGAGTCATGGGCGCGGGCATGCAGATGATGTCTGCAGGCTTGAGCATGGGCCAAGTGCAGGACGTCACCGGGCAATTCATCGCCTTTGCCCGCGAGAAGGTCGGCGAAGACGCTATAGGCGAGATCGTCGGCTCTATTCCCGGCTTGTCTCAGTTCGTTTGAGTGCGCCCGTGGTTGCGCACACGATATTCGACGACCGCGAGGAGGCAACGATGGCGTATCCCATCAAGGAGATCCAAGCCATTGGAGCCGACGCCGCCCAAATCCTGAAGTCGGAAGGGATTCGCACCACCGTTGGCCTACTGCGTTCCGGCAAGACGCCGAAGCAGCGCCTCAAGATCGCCGAGAAAATCGGGATCGACGATGAGCACGTGCTCAGTTGGGTGACTGCGGCTGACCGGATGCGGGTCAAAGGGGTCGGATGGGAATACGCGCAGTTGCTGCTCGCCGTCGGGGTCAAAACCGCGAAGGAACTGAAGTATCGCAACCCGCAGAAACTGGTCGACCAGATGGCCGAGGCCAATACCAAGCGCAAACTCGTTCGTGTTTTGCCGTCGGTCAGCATGGTCAGTCGCTGGATCGACAGCGCGAAGAAACTCTCCCCTCTCATTCGCTATTGATCGCCCGGGCTTAGGGCGGCGCCCGAGCTCTGCCGCTGATGGCAGGCAAGAACAAATTCAGCTAGCCTTAGCGCTTTAGGGCCGTCTGCCGAGTTGCGCCGGTCCCACCGACCGCGCCGACCTTCTGGCGAGCGCGAGGAATTTGGCGATTGTGACGAACAACAAAGCAATGCGTGCAGCGTCCATTACGTCTTTGCCGGGAAATTCGCCGGCTGGCGACGTATTGGCGCAACTTCGCGCCAAAAGGCGGCCTCTCGTCATGGGCGTGGTCAACGTCACGCCGGATTCATTTTTTTCCGGCAGCCGCTTTCTCGAACCGCAGGCGGCCATCGCGCAAGCAATGCGCCTCGTGGCCGAAGGCGCCGATATCCTTGACGTCGGAGCGGAGTCGACGCGGCCCTATGGCGGGGCGGTCGCTGTCGAGGCGGACGAAGAGCGCGCACGGCTGGACGCTATTTTGCCGGAGGCGATCGCTCTCGGTGTCCCAGTCTCCATTGACACCCTGAAGGCAAGCATCGCCGCTTGGGCCGTCGATCTCGGCGCGGCCATTGTCAACGACGTATGGGGTTTGCAACGCGACCCGCAAATGGCCGGCATTGTCGCCGAGCGCGGCGTGCCGGTGATTGTCATGCACAATAGGGAAAAGACCGACGCGGCCATCGACATCGTTGCCGACGTCACCGCCTTCTTTCAGCACTCGCTCGATCTCGCCGCGCGCGCCGGCATCCGGCGCGACCGCATCGTGCTCGATCCCGGGATCGGCTTCGGCAAAACCGCGGAGCAAAGCATCACCTGCATTGCGCGGCTGGACGCCTGGCGCGGCTTCGGCTTGCCGCTGCTCGTTGGCGCATCCCGCAAGCGCTTCATTCAATCAATCGTCCCTTCCGAGCCCGCGGACCGGCTTGGCGGTTCGGTCGCGGCGCATCTCCTGGCGGTCGAAAACGGCGCCGCCATTGTGCGCACCCACGACGTGGCGGCAACGGCTCAGGCGCTTGCCGTCGCCGCCGCCATCAAACGTGCGCGATGAGCGATACAATCTTCGTCAACGGGCTCGTCATTCACGCCTATCACGGCGTGATGCCGCACGAGGCGAAAGTCGGGCAGCCGTTTCTGCTCGACCTTGTGCTCGACATCGACCTCGCCGAGGCCTCGCGCAGCGATACCGTCAAGGCGACAGTGTCCTACGAAAAGCTCGTGGCAACGGCGACCGAAACATTCCGCGCGCGCCGCTATCGGCTGATCGAAGCTGCGGCCGGGGCGGTCGCGGACGCCGTGCTTTCGACCTATCCGCAAGCGCGGGAGATTCAGGTGACCGTTCACAAACCACACGCTCCGATCGCAGCGACCTTCCAGGACGTTGGAGTGATCATCAAACGCTCGCGGCGCAGGCGCAACGAAGGCGGCGATGGAGGCTGAGGCGTTTATTGCGCTCGGCGGCAATGTCGGCGACGTTCGATCCACGTTCGATCAGGCTATCGCGCTGCTGTGTGATGGCCGAGCGATACGGCTTAAAGCACGCTCATCCGACTACCGCACGCCGCCGTGGGGCGTTACCGACCAGCCGCCATTCGTCAACGCCGTCATCGCGATTTTCACTTCGCTCGGTCCTCACGACCTGCTGGCGCGCGCGAAAGACTGCGAACGCGCGCTCGGACGCGACCGTGGGCGGGAGCAACGTTGGGGTCCGCGCACGATCGACATCGATCTTCTCGCCTATGACGATGCGGCGATTAACGACGCCGAGCTGATTTTGCCGCACCCGCGTTTGTTCGAGCGCGGATTCGTGCTCGTGCCGCTTGCTGAAATTGCGCCGGACCGGGAGATTGGCGGGGTGGTCGTGCGGGACGCGCTGTCCAAAGTGGACCACAGCGGCATCGAAAAGCTCCCGCCGCGATAGATTGCATTCGAAGCGTCGGATTGGCGCGTGGCAGACGTGCCGCGCCGCCGGGTTGGCGCAATGGATGCGCCATGGCATTTTGCGTGAATGCCCGATCCTGACACCCCGCCCTTGGCGAGTGATTTTCCGGAAGCAACGCGCGACGATTGGGCCCGGATCGCCCAAACCGTGCTGAAAGGCGTGCCATTCGAACGGCTGGTCAGTACCACCTACGACGGCATTTCCATTGAGCCCCTCGCCCCGCGCCGCGGCGATGCCAGGCCGATCGTCATTCGCCAGGGCGCCGCCGCTTGGCGGGGTTTGGCGCGCATCGACCATACCGACCCTGCAATCGCGAATGAGAGCGCACTTAACGAGCTCAATGGCGGCGCCAATGGGCTTTGGCTCGTCTTCGATGGCGCCATCGGCGACTATGGCTATGCGCTCCCGGCCAACGACAGGGCGCTTGCGCGCGTGCTCGAAGGAGTAGACCTCACGGCCGGGATCAGCGTCGAACTCGATCTTTCCCCGCACGCCGCGGCGGCGATCGACGCGGCGCTTGCGAAAGGCCTCGCCGCGCCACCGGGAGCGGCCAATCTTCGCATCGGCCACGACCCGCTCGGCGCGGCCGCGCTCACGAATTCGGCGCCGCGGCCTTGGGCTGAAGAAGCACCGCACTTCGGGCGCAGGGCCGCCGCGCTAACGCGCGCAGGCTTCGGCGGCAAACTCGCCGCCGCCGATGGACGTGTCATCCATAATGCCGGAGGCTCCGAAGCCGAAGAACTGGGCTATGTGCTTTCGATCGGCATCGCCTATTTGCGCGCACTCGAAAGCGAAGGCACTGCGCTCGATGCCGCGCGGCGTCTGCTGTTCTTTCGGCTGAGCGCGGATGCCGACCAATTCCTGACCATCGCCAAGTTTCGCAGCTTGCGAAAGTTGTGGGCTCGCATCGAGCGCGCCTGCGGGCTTGCCGCCGAGCCGATCTTCATTTCGGCCGAAACTGCCTGGCGCATGATGACGCAACGCGATCCGCACACCAACATCTTGCGCACGACCATTGCGGTCGTTTCTGCCGCAGCCGGCGGCGCCGACGCGATCACCGTGCTGCCGTTTACCGCAGCGCGCGAAATGCCGGACGATTTCGCGCGCCGGACCGCGCGCAATACTCAGCTCGTTCTCGCCGACGAAGCGTTCCTGGCCAAGGTTGCGGATCCGGGCGCCGGCTCCGGTGCAATCGAGACTTTGACGGATCAGCTAAGCCGTGCCGCTTGGACGCTGTTTCAGGAAATTGAAATAGCCGGCGGCGCCGCGGCCGCACTTGAGACTGGCCTGATACAAAACAAGGTCGCAGCGGTGCGTGAAAAGCGCGCCGTTGCCGTGGCCCGGCGCAGGGACGCCCTGATCGGCGCCACTTTATTTCCTAACCTTACGGAAACCGAAGCGCCGATTGAGCAAGCGCCGCGAGTGCGGACGGACTTGAGCGGCAAGCCACTTGCGCCGATCCGTCTCGCCGAGCCGTTCGAAGCGTTGCGCGATATTTCCGATCGCATGGCAAAGACCCGCGGACAACGGCCCAAGGTCTTCCTCGCCAATCTCGGGACGGCCGCCGAGTTCACGGCGCGCGCGACTTTTGCCAAGAACTTTTTCGAGGCGGGCGGCATTGAGGCGGTCGCCGGCGAAGGCGACATCCAAGCGTTCGCGTCGGCGTTTTCCGCAACCGGCGCAGGGCTCGCCTGCCTATGCTCGACCGACGAGCGTTACGACCAAGAAGCCGCCGCCGTCGCGCAAGCCCTCAAAACAGCCGGCGCAAAGCACATTTATCTTGCCGGACGGCCGGGCGAACGCGAAAGCGCGTTTAGGTCCGCCGGTGTGCAGTCCTTTATTTACGACGGCTGCGATGCGCTGGCGACATTGCGGCACGCCTACGATATTCTAGCGGAGCCGGTTTGACATTCGCTGATAACCCAGTCGCGAACTCGGGAAGCGGATAGGACGATGAGCCCAGTTCCCGATTTCACGCAGATCGATTTTGCCGATGAGCCGCCGGGCGGTCCAATGCCGCGCGCCGCGGTCTCGGATTGGCTGACGCCGGAGGAAATTGCGGTCAAAGGCCGCTACAGCGCCGACGACCTGAAAGGTCTCGACGGCCTCGATACCTATCCCGGCATCGCACCGTTCCTGCGCGGCCCCTACCCGACCATGTACGTCACCCAGCCGTGGACCATCCGCCAATATGCCGGATTTTCCACGGCCGAAGACTCCAACGCCTTCTACCGGCGCAACCTCGCCGCCGGTCAAAAAGGGCTGTCGATCGCCTTCGATCTCGCCACTCACCGCGGCTACGACAGCGACCATCCGCGCGTCTCGGGCGACGTCGGCATGGCCGGCGTCGCCATCGACTCGATCTACGACATGCGCACGCTGTTTGCCGGCATCCCGCTCGAACAGATGTCGGTATCCATGACCATGAACGGCGCGGTGCTGCCCATCATGGCGTTTTATATTGTTGCCGCCGAAGAGCAAGGCGTGCCGCCGGAGAAATTGTCGGGCACCATCCAGAACGACATCCTCAAAGAATTCATGGTGCGCAACACCTACATCTATCCGCCCAAGCCGTCGCTGCGCATTATCTCCGACATTTTTGCGTACACCGCGGCGCATATGCCGAAATT
>DATNNI010000532.1:0-4107 GCA_035601915.1 Xanthobacteraceae bacterium | reverse complement strand
CAAACGCTCCGGTCGCCGGCTTTATCTTGGCTTTCGGGGCTGCACTTGCGGCTTCCGCCATGGCACTCGTCCTTGCTCTCTGGTGTGATCTGAAGGGTGTTTCTCGAAGGTGTCGCTCGGATGTCTCTTGGGCTGTTTTAGGCTTTGCGCTTTCCGTCAGCCTCGCCGCCCAACGCGCGTGGCCTCTCGTTCATGAGTGACCCTGTAGCTGAACGTAGCACGGTAAAGACCGAACCTCGTTATCTATATAGCAGGAATTTGGTGCGTTGCAATAGATTTTTTCGCAATGCACAAAATTCGGACAAAACCGTTTTATTTCCGGTGGGTTACCGCAACCGCGCTGCTGCCGCGTGTCAGGGTTTTTTAGGCTTGGCAGCATCCATGACTATTTTGGCAGCACTTTGGCCGAGGTCCTGGGCCTGCGACGACAAGGTGCGCATCTGATCGGACAAAAATTCCGATTGGAGGCGCATCACCTCTTGGGGATCCTTGGCGTGCATGAGCTTTTGCGCAAAGTCGAAGGTCGATGACATGTTCAGTTCGGCGAAAGCCATTGACTTGTGGGCGATCTCGCTGGCGCCGGCCCGGGCCGCTTCGGCTTGGCCTTTCCATTGCGATACAGCCTGGTTCGCCGCCTGAGCGATGCCATCGAAGGCGGTCCGCGCCTGGGATACGCTTTGCTCGACAAACGCCCGGACCTCATCGGGCATTGCGAATTGTTCGAAGGGTTCCTTCGCCATCGTCAACTCCTCACACCGCGCCTATCCTAAGCGTATTTCCAGTCGGCGTGCACCCCGGTCCGCGCGCTACATCAACGCGATAGCGTGATTAAGGTTATCCCCCCTTGGGTTGAGCGAGTCGAGGGGCCGGCATGGACGGTCCGGAGCGCTGGCCCTATTAAGAATCGCTTAGCAAACGAGTGCCGCCGTTATGTCGATCGTCGAGTTAGCGTTCGCCCCATGGAGCGATCCGCGACTTGCGGCCCAACTTGCCGACCATGCGACCAGCCCGTCGCCGGTCTGGCTATGGAGCGCCGACGGTTCGCATATCGTTTGGACCAACGCGGTCGGGGCGGCGGTGTTCGGCGCTGCCGACACGAGCGAATGCGCGGCGCGGCTTTTTGAGCCAATCCATCCGGCGGCGATCGAGATCGCGCGGCTTGCGGCAACGCTGCCGGCAAGCGGGCAGGCGCGGCTCGAACGGCTGCGGGGTTTTGGAGCGAGCTTCGGCGGAGCGCTGACCTGCATTTGCTCGCAAGTCACCATCGCCGATGGCGCTGTCGGCATCCTTGTCATCGGCACTGAAGCGGCCGGATTGCCGCTGACGCTGCGCGAGCGTGTGCACCGGTTGTTTGCTGGATGCGAAAGCGCGCTCGCAGTCTTTGCCCTCGACGGCGCGCTGCTTTTTGCCACCGAGGGAGGGCAAGCGCGGCTTGGCGAAACGCCGAACTCATCGGCCCTCGGGATTGCGGAGCTCGCGGCGCAGGCGTTGACCAGCGGACGCGCCAGCGGCGTGACGCGCTACGGCGCCGTGACTATCGAACGCCTCGGCACTGACAGTTCCGCGGTCCTTGCGGTCACGTTTGGCGCGGAGGCGGGCGACGAACAAGAGCACGAGCCGCAAGCGGCGGACATTGCGCCATTGCATTGGCCGGCGCCGGAGCTGTCCGCGGCGACGGCTACGGATTCTTCCCTCCACGAGAACGCCGAAAGGCGTCACCCGCTGCGGTTCGTCTGGCAAATGGATGCCGAGGGCCACTTTGTCATCGGCTCCGACGAGTTTACCGAGCTTATCGGGCCGCGGACGACCGCGGCGTTCGGCCGCCTATGGAATGAGATCGCGGCCGACCTGAAGCTCGATCCGGAGGACCGGATTGCGCGCGCCATCGCGACGCGTGAAACCTGGAGCGGTATCGTCCTGTCCTGGCCGGTGGAAGAAGGCAACGAGTGGCTTCCCGTCGAACTCGCCGGCCTGCCGGTGTTCGACAGCGCCCGGGAATTTTGCGGCTATCGGGGTTTTGGTATTTGCCGCGATGTCGCGCGCATCAACCAGTTGCTACGCGCGCGGCACGAACCGCTGGCGGTATTCGGGATGCCGGACACCACATCCCAAGTGGCGGCTATTGCGGCGGCGGGAGCACAAAGTCCACCGTTGACGCAAACCAAAGCCGCTGTCGGCGGATTGTCCGGCGCGCATGACCTGGTTGAAGGCTTGGCGGAAAGCGATCTTGCCGCGGCGCCCGCGCCGTCCAGAGCGGTGCCGTTATCCGCCAATGTGGTGCGGTTCCCACACAGCACAGCGAGTTCGGATGCGATTGCCGGCGCGGCCGCAGAGCCCAAGGCGTTTAATGAACTGGCGCAGGAATTGAGGGCGCGCTTGCGCGAGCATTCGGATATATCGGTCGCCGACGCCGGCACCTCACCGGCCGAACAAGCGGCGAGTGAAGCGGCGCGTGCGCATGATTTGAAAACGCCCGAGCTGCCGCCAAGAGATCGCGACGGAGCCACGGAGCCCGATCCGGCGGAGGTCGCCAGACGGCGTGCGCTCGCCGCTATAGAGCCGATGCTGCTCGATCACGTCCCGGCCGGCGTGCTGATCTACCAGCGCGACACGCTCGTTTATGCCAACAGACATTTTCTCGAACTGAGCGGTTACGCGAGCATTGAAGAGCTCGCGGCCGCCGGCGGGCTGAACTCATTGTTCGCCGAGCCCAATTGCGGAGCAGGCCTCGCCAGCAATGGCGGTCCGTCACTTGCAGTGGTGACGCGCGGCGGCGTTCGCCTTCCGGTGCGGGGCCACTTGTGCACCGTGCCCTGGCGCGACGCGTCGGCGTTGGCTTTGATCCTGACCGAAAGCGAGAGCGATGCGCCGCGTGAAGCGGCGACGCCTGCGCAGCGCCTTGGCGGCGCGGAGCTCGGGGAACTGAATGCCAAGCTGGATTCGCTCGCAAGTAAGGAAGAGGAATTGCTGTCGGTGAGCCGGGAAGCGCAGCGAGCGGCGGCCGCCAACGCCGACTTCCTGGCCAAGATGAGTCACGAAATTCGCGGGCCGCTCAACACCATCACCGGCTTCAGCGAAATCATACTGGCCGAACGCTTCGGCGCGATTGGCCATGAGCGCTACCGCGATTATTTGCAGGACATCCACGCGGCCGGCCTACATATTGCTTCGGCGTTGAACGATCTTCTGGACCTGTCAAAGGTCGAAACCGGTCAATTCGATCTTGCCTTCGCCGACGTAGATCTCAACGCTGTCATCCAGCAGTGCGTGAGCATCATGCAGCCGCAAGCAAGCCGTGCGCGGATCATTATCCGAACCTCGCTCGCGCCAGAGCTCGGTGAGGTGGTCGCCGACGAGCGCGCGTTGCGCCAAATCCTGCTCAACCTTCTTTCTCACGCCATCAAGCTTACCGGCCCCGGTGGCCAAGCGATCGTTTCAACCGCCCGCTCGCAAACCGGCGAGGCGCTGTTGCGCGTGCGCGACACCGGCATCGGGATGAGCGCGAAAGAACTGCAGGCAGCGCTGGAATCCTTTGAGCGGACGACGGCCTCCGCGAATCTCACTTCGGCCGGCTCTAGTCTTGGGCTGCGACTGACGAGAGCGCTGACAGAGGCCAATCGCGCGCATTTTTCCATCGAAAGCGCGCCGAATGCCGGCACCTTGGTTGAGATCGTCTTCACGCCGAAACCGAGCGCCGGAAAATAATTCCCGCCGGCGAAGGCCGTCGCGCTGCGCTAGAGCATGATCCCGAAAAGTGGATGCCGGTTTTCGGAAAAGATCATGCTCCATCAGCACGCTAGAGCGGGATGACGATTCGAAGAGAAGTCATCGCGCTTTAGCTGACCCGGATCACGACTTTGCCGAAATGCCCGGCGGCGGCGAGGTGCTGGTAGGCTGCTTTGGCTTCGTCGAACGTGAACACTCGATCGATCACCGGCTTGATGTTGTTTGCTGCAATCGCTGAGTTCATGGCCTCGAACATCTGCGTCGAGCCGACCGAGATGCCCTGAACGTTGGCGCGCTTGGCGAATATCCGCCCGGCGTTGATCTGGGCCGGAGGGCCGGTCAATACGCCGATGACGCTGACCTTGCCGCCTCGGCGAATGG
>DATNNI010000531.1:0-20001 GCA_035601915.1 Xanthobacteraceae bacterium | reverse complement strand
AATAGAATGTAATTCCGCCGCCCGCAATTCTGTCCGGGGAAATTTGGACAAATCGTATCGAAAACTCAATCTGAGTAGTGGTTTATTCTAAGAACTTGGCGGGCGCCCGACGGGATTCCGCCGGGCGCCCTTAGTTCACGTCAGCCGGTCTATAAGCCGGGTTCTGGATGGCATGCGAACTTGCGCATGCGCGACGGCCATTCCTCTGGGACGCCGGTTGCCCGGCGCCTCAAGCAACCTACCCGGACGGCGGGTCCGGACTCTGACCTGAGATTTTACGCTCGCGCGCAAACTCTCGTGCCGTCCCTATTCGGTCTTGCTCCCGGTGGGGTTTACCATGCCGCGGGCGTTGCCGTCCGCGCGGTGCGCTCTTACCGCACCTTTTCACCCTTACCGCAGCAAACACACAACGCGCCGCGGCGGTTCGTTTTCTGTGGCACTTTCCCTAGGCTCGCGCCCGCCGGACGTTATCCGGCACCGACTGTCCATGGAGCCCGGACTTTCCTCCCCGGCAACCTTTCGGTTTTTGCCGGAGCGGCCGTCCGACCAACTGACGAAAGAGGAATGGAGGCGACAACGCACCGCGTCAAGGGGCGAGCGAAGCAAGGTCGCGGGTGCGCCCGGCAATAGTGCGGACCCGGCCGCGGGTGGCGAGCAGATCGCGCAATGTCGTGCGCGTGGATTCATCGGCAACGCCATCGACCCGTTCCTGGCGAAAGTGGCGCTGGAAAGCCGTCACCAGGTCGTGCATCACCGAGTCATAAATGCCGTTAATCACGACGCTGTAGCCGTATTGGCTGAGCAAATCCTGCATGGTTGACACGGTGTCGCCGCGGTCGCCGAGCGCGAGCAGCTGACCATTGTCTTTGATCGCTGCCGGTTTTGCCCAGTGGCCGACGCCTGAATCCCAGAGCGTTCGCCACGGAAATCTTTCGCCCGGATCGCGTTTGCGTGCCGGCGCCACATCGGAATGGCCGAGCACGCGTGTCGGCTGAATGCTGTGCCGTGTTTGAATGCCGCGGCAGAGCGCGGTCAACGCCGCGATTTGCCGTTTGGGAAAATCGAGATAGCCGTAATCGTGGCCTGGATTAACGATCTCGATTCCAATCGAACACGAATTAATGTCGGTCTCGCCGGCCCAGACGGATTCACCGGCGTGCCAGGCCCGGCGGTTTTCCGGCACCATTTGCACAATCCGGCCGTCCTCGAAGACGAAGTAATGCGCCGAGACCTCGCTGCCTTGCGAGCATAGGCGCTCAAGCGCCTCGCCCGCTTCAGGCATCCCTGTGTAATGGAGGAGGATCATGTCCGGCCGCCGGCCGTCCTTGCGCTCCCCATGGTTGGGTGAGGGGCGAAATTCAGCGACCAGACAGGACTCGGCACCAAAGGCGTTGCGGGGGCTCATCAGGCGACTTTAGAGCGCGGGCGCGCCCCGGCAAGGCGTTTGCACGACGAAACGACATGATGGGCTAAAAACCGGCTTCGCGTGCTCGGCGGGTAACGCCAATCGGCAGCAACGCCGCGTGCGGGAATAAGCGGCGCCTGCCGACGGCTGAAACTCAACCATTCCTTAAGCTTACGCCTCGTTAATCGGCGCTTGGCGAAGTGGCGCTGGGGCCGCTTCCGACGCGTTGACGCCCATAATATCCCATGGTAACCCATAGTATCCCAGACGCTTCAACGACATGCCAGGAAAGCGCCTCGGGTAAGGGGGGCTGCGGCGGGGGTTCTCACGGCGCGCAGGGCCCATGCAGCCAACGACGATATGCACCGCTTTGTCTCCACCCACGTTCAGCGATTGGACACAAAGGGCCGCGTGTCCGTGCCGGCTTCATTCCGGGCAGTTCTGGTGCGCGACGGTTTCGAAGGTTTGTACTGCTATCCCGCGTTGGACCGGCCGGCGCTCGATGCCGGCGGCAACGGCTTGCTGGCAGAGATCGAAACGCTCATCGCCAGGTTTCCACCATATTCGGAACCACGCGAGCAGTTTTCGCTCGCGCTCTACGGCACGAGCGAAACACTCAAGATCGACGGCGAGGGCCGGGTGGTGCTGAGCGATGCGCTCAAAGCGCATGCCGGCATCGGCAGTGCCGTGGTGTTCGTCGGCCTTGGTCACAAATTTCGAATCTGGGAGCCTGGACGCTTCCGCGCGGAACTTACGGAGGCCACCGAAAAGGTCCGCGCGTTCAAAGCCGAACTGGCAACCCGGACGGCGGCGGGACCTCCGCTCGGAGCACGGGAATGATGACGAGCAGCGACAGCAACGCTGTCGCTGGCGGACTGGCTCGTCACATTCCCGTCCTCGCCGCCACCGCGATCGAATGGCTCGCCGTGCGCAGCGGCGGCATTTATCTCGATGCCACCTTCGGGGCCGGCGGTTACACGCGGGCGATTCTGCACACATCCGGCGCGCGCGTGATCGCCATCGACCGGGACAGCAACGCCGTCGCCGACGGCGCAGCGCTCGAGCGCGAAGCGCAGGGCCGCCTGACGCTGACGGAAGGCTTGTTCTCCGATCTCGATGCTATCGCCGCGCGACATGGAGCGTCCGGTCTGGACGGTATCGTGTTAGATGTCGGCATTTCCTCCATGCAGATCGACGACGCCGCGCGCGGATTTTCATTCCGGCTCGACGGACCGCTCGACATGCGCATGGGACGCTCCGGGATCAGCGCCGCGGACGTCGTCGCCCGCGCCAGCGAGCGCCAGCTTGCCAGCATCATCGTCGTCCTGGGTGAAGAGCGCCACGCTCGTGCCATCGCGCGCGCCATCGTCAAAGCGCGAGCGGAGCGGCCGATCGAGACGACGCGTGCGCTCGCCGATCTGGTCGCAAAAGTAGTTCGGTCGCGCGAAACCGCAATTCATCCGGCGACGCGGACTTTTCAGGCGCTGCGGATCTTCGTCAACGACGAGCTGGGTGAGCTCGCGCGTGGGCTTGCTGCCGCCGAGCGAGCGCTCAAGCCGTCGGGCCGTTTGGTGGTGGTGGCGTTTCACTCGCTCGAGGACCGCATTGTCAAAAGCTTCCTTACGACGCGCAGCCGGGCGCCTTCCTTGTCGCGCCATCTGCCGCAGCCGATGGCCGTGCCGCCGAGCTTTCGTGCGCTGACACGGCGGCCTCTGACGCCGGACGAAGCCGAAGTCGAAGCCAACCCGCGCGCCCGTTCGGCGAAGCTGCGCGCCGCCGAGCGAACCGACGCGGCACCGCATTCGGCGACGAACGAAACGCTGCTGCCGTCCGTTCCCACGCGCGACGACGTTATGCGAGGGCGCGGATGATTCTGCGTATCCTCAATCTCATTGTCGTCGGCGTGCTCATTCTCGCGGCGGCCTACGTGTACCGCATCAAATTCGACTCGACGGTGCAGGCCGAACGCCTTGCCAAGATTCGCGGCGAAATACGCCGCGAGCGCGATGCCATTGCCGGGTTGCGGGCAAAGTGGGGCGAACTGGACAATCCCGCGCGCATCGAGGCGCTCGCTAAACGCTTCTTGCCGCTCAAGCCGATTGAATCCACGCAATACAGTTCGCTCGATCAACTGCCCGAGCGCCCGCCGGAATTGGTGCAGCCGGGCAGCCAAGATCCAATCGGGGCTTTCCTTGAGGACTCCGAAGCATCGCCTGCGGCAACCGGCAGTGTAGTCGGCGCTGAAAGGCCGCCTGCTAGGACAAACACAAGCGGTGGCGCCGGTGCGAGCCGCTGAAACGATGATCGCCTTTGTGCGAAACGCCATGAAGCGTCCGCTCCCGTCCTGGCGGGAGATCGCGCGCGGCCTTTTCTACGGCGTCGCGACCGATCGCACCGCCAAGGCGCGCGCCCGGGTGGGATTGGCCATCCTGTTCTTTACCGTCACCTACTGCGTCATCGCGTTGCGCCTCGTCATGTTTGCCGCGCTCCCGGACAACCGCATTGCTCATCGGGGCGGCTCGGGCGACGCCATGGCCACCGCGCGTCCAGACATCCTCGATCGCAACGGAGAAGTGCTGGCGACCGACGTGCGCGTACCTTCGCTGTTCGCCGAACCGCGCCGGCTTATCGACGCCGACGAGGCGGTGGAGTTGCTCACCGCCGACCTGCCCGATCTCGACGCGCCCGAACTTCGCGAACGTTTGGGCTCAAGACGAGGCTTCGTTTGGCTCAAGCGCGACCTCACGGCCGAACAACAGCGGCAGATTTATCGGCAAGGCCTGCCGGGGATCGGCTTTCTCAATGAAAACAAGCGGGTCTATCCCAACGGCCCTGAAGTCTCGCACGTGATCGGCCACGTCAACATCGATAACCAAGGCATCGCTGGCATGGAGAAGTGGCTCGACGGCAACGGCCTTGCCGCGCTTCACATGGCGGGTCTTGCCACCGATCGCCTCCAGACTCCGGTGCAACTCGCCGTCGATCTGCGCGTGCAGCACGCGCTGCACGACGAGCTCGCCGCCTCGCACGTCAAGTACAAGACGCTCGCCGCCGCCGGCGTTGTGCTCGATGTGCGCACCGGCGAAATCGTCGCGATGGTGTCGGAGCCGGATTACGATCCCAACAATCCGCACCAGGCGCTCGATCCCACGCGCATCAACCGCCTGACCACCGGCGTTTTTGAAATGGGCTCGACCTTCAAGGCATTCACCTTTGCCATGGCGCTCGATTCCGGAAAGGTGACGCTCAAATCGTCATTCGACGCCCACGGTCCGATGCAAGTCGGCCGTTTTCAGATCCACGATTTCGAGCCGGAAAACCGGATGCTCTCCGTTCCGGAATGCTTCACCCTTTCGTCGAACATCTGCGCCGCGCGCACCGCGCTGTCCATGGGCGTTGAGGCGCACAAGGCGTTCCTGAAAAAACTGGGCCAGCTCGACCGGCTGCGCACGGAATTGCCGGAAAGCGCCGAACCCATCGTTCCCCGGCACTGGGGTGAGCTCAACACAATCACCATCGCGTTTGGCCACGGGCTTTCGGTTGCGCCGCTGCAGGCGGTTATGGGCGTAGCGGCGCTGATGAACGGCGGGCTTCTTATTCCGCCGACATTCTTAAAGCGCACGCAAGCCGAGGCCGACGCCCTCGCCACGCGGGTGATAAAGCCCGAGACCAGCGAAATGATGCGCTATCTGATGCGGCTCAACGTTGAGAAAGGCACCGCCCGCAGAGCCGAAATACCGGGCTATTATATCGGCGGCAAAACCGGCACCGCCGACAAGGTCGTTAACGGGCATTATTCGAAGAACAGCGTGCTGACCGATTTCATGGCGGTGATCCCCGCGGATAAGCCGCGCTATCTGTTGTTGATCATGCTCGACGATCCGAAAGTGCTGCCGGAAACCCACGGGTTCAAAACGTCCGGCTGGAACGCGGTGCCTGTCGGCGGTGCGGTGGTCGCGCGTATCGCGCCGCTACTCGGCATCGAGCCGCGCATGGACCTTCCGTCCGCCGATCACCTCATGCTGGTCTCGGCGCGGGAAAGCAGGTAAGGCGGGGGCCGTTTAAAGCCGCCGTGGAATGACGCGCGACAGCGAGCCTGCATGAAGCTTGCCGATATTCTGCCCGCCGACGCTCAAATCGAGGCTGGTTCCGGCGCGATCGAGGTCGGCGGCGTGTCGACGGACAGCCGCACGGTCAAGCGCGGTGACGTGTTCGTTGCGATTGCCGGCGGCAAGGCCGACGGTCTCGAATTTGTTGGACCGGCCGTCGCCGCCGGCGCCGTCGCGATCGTTGCGCAAATCGGACTTAACACCGCGTTGCCTGGGCGAACAACCTTCGTGCGGGTCGGCAATGTCCGGCGCGCGGCCGCGCTAATGGCGGCCAAGTTTTTTCCGCGCCAGCCGCGCGTCATCGCCGCCGTCACCGGGACGAGCGGAAAAACTTCGGTCGCGGCATTCACGCGGCAGATTTGGACCGCGCTGGGCCTTCGCGCTGCCAGCATCGGCACCATCGGAATTGTATCTCCGCGCGGCGAGACTTACGGCTCGCTGACCACGCCCGATCCCATCGCCCTGCATCGCTCGCTCGACGCCTTGGCAGCTGACGGCGTTTCGCATCTCGCGATCGAGGCGTCCTCGCACGGGCTCGACCAATACCGCCTCGATGGCTTGCGCATTGCGGCGGGGGCGTTCACCAACATCACCCGCGATCACCTCGATTATCATGCAAGCTTCGAAGCGTACCTGGCGGCCAAGCTCAGGCTATTCGGCGAATTGATTGCGCCGGGCGGCGCCGCAATTGTCGACATCGACCACGAGCACGCGCAGGAGGTGACGCAACTTGCGAACGCGCGGAAGCTAGCGATCTTCAGCGTCGGCCGCCGGGAAGGCAGCATTATTCGCTTCGCCAAAAGTGTCACTGAGGGTTTCACGCAGATTCTGTCGGTAGAATACGGCGGCCGAAAGTTTCAAGTCCGGCTGCCGTTGGTCGGTGCTTTCCAGATCGAAAACGCGCTGGTCGCCGCCGGGCTCACCATTGCCACCGGCAGCGACCCAGCTTTGGTGTTTCCGGCACTCCAACATCTGACGGGAGCGAAAGGCCGGATCGAACTCGTCGGCTCAAGCCGCGGCGCGCGGATATTCATCGACTATGCGCACAAGCCGGATGCGCTCGCCAAAGCGCTCGACGCGCTCCGGCCGGTGGTTACGTCCCGTCTCGTTGTCGTCTTCGGCGCAGGCGGCGACCGCGACCGCGGCAAGCGCCCGCTGATGGGCGCGGTCGCCGCGGCCAAGGCCGATCGGGTGATCGTCACCGATGACAATCCGCGTACCGAGGATCCCGCGGCCATCCGCGCCGCCATCCTTGCCGCGGTGCCCGGCGCCATCGAAATTGGCGACCGGCGCGAAGCCATCCGCACCGCCATCGCCGAACTGCGCAGTGGTGACGTGTTGTTGATAGCCGGCAAGGGCCATGAATCCGGCCAGATTTTCGGTGATCGGGTGGTGCCGTTCAGCGATCACGAGGAAGTCGCCGCGGCGCTGAAGGAGCAAGCGGCATGAGCGCGGGCCCGCTGTGGACCGTTGCGGAGATGGCGGCGGCGATGGGTGCCGAGCGCCAAGGCGTTCTCCCGAGCGCCGTATCCGGGATTTCCATCGATAGCCGAACCGTCGCGCCCGGCGAGGCATTCTTCGCACTCGCCGACCGCCGCGATGGGCACGATTTCGTCGACGCGGCGCTCAAGGCCAAGGCAGGGCTCGCCGTCATCGCCGCCGAACGGCGCGAGCAGTTTCCGCACGATGCTCCGCTCTTGCTGGTGCCGGATGTCTTGCCGGCGTTGCGCGATCTCGCCGCGGCGGCGCGCAAGCGCACGAACGCAAAGGTGATCGGCGTCACCGGCTCGGTTGGCAAGACCAGCACCAAGGATGCGTTGCTGCTGGCGTTGCAGCGAGAGGGCGAGGCGCATGCCTCCGTGGCGTCCTACAACAATCACTGGGGCGTGCCGTTATCGCTTGCGCGTTGCCCCGCCGGCGCCCGCTACGTGATTCTTGAAATGGGAATGAATCACGCCGGCGAAATCGAGCCGCTGTCGCGGCTGGCGCGGCCGCATGTTGTTTTGATTACCGCGATCGCGCCGGTTCATTTGGAATTTTTCGGCACGCTCGCCAAAATCGCCGACGCCAAGGCGGAGATTTTTCTCGGGCTGGAAAAAGGCGGCGCCGCCGTGCTCAACCGCGACAACTCGCAGTTCGCCCATCTCGTGCGCCGCGCGAAAGAGGCGAAGGTTGCCCGCGTCGTCTCGTTCGGGCAGCACGCGAAAGCGGATGCGCGGCTCATCAAGTTTGCGCTCCATCCGGATTGCTCGACCGTCGAGGCGGACATTCTCGGCACCCAGCTCACTTACAAGATCGGCGCACCCGGCCATCATCTCGTGGTCAATTCGCTTGCCGTTTTAGCGGCCGCCGAGTTGGTCGGCGCCGATCTTGCACTCGCGGCGCTCGCGCTTGCGCAATTCAAGCCGCCTGCCGGCCGTGGAAAATTGTTCGAGCTGGACTTGCCCGGCGGGACCGCGCTTTTGATCGACGAAAGCTACAATGCCAACCCGGCCTCGGTTGAGGCCGCGCTCGCGCTGCTGGGACGGGCGAAAATAGGTCCGCGCGGCCGGCGCATCGCCGTGCTTGGCGACATGCTCGAGCTTGGACCGCGCGCGAAGGCGCTCCATCGCGGCCTCATTGCGCCCGTCAACACCAACGGCATCGACCTGGTATTCTGCTGCGGGCCGCTGATGTGGTCGCTCTGGCAGGCTCTTCCCGCCGGGCGGCGGGGCGGCTATGCGGAAGACTCTGCGGCGCTCGAAGCGCAGGTCTTGTCCGCGGTACGAGCCGGCGACGTCGTGATGGTGAAGGGCTCGCTTGGTTCGCGGATGGGGCCTATCGTCAAGGCGCTGCAACGTTCGTCGTCGCGCGGAGAGCCGCTCGAAACCGCGATCGCAATGAGTTGAAACACAAATGCTTTATTGGCTGGTCGAATTCTCGGACAAGCTCTCGGTCCTTAATGTTTTTCGCTACATTACGTTTCGAACCGGCGGGGCGGTGATCACCGGGCTGGTTTTTGTTTTTTTGTTCGGGCAATTCTTCATCGACCGGCTCCGGCTCCTGCAAGGCAAGGGACAACCGATCCGCAGCGACGGCCCGCAATCGCACATCGTCAAAAAGGCCGGCACGCCGACCATGGGCGGGCTGATGATTTTGTCAGGCATGCTGGTGTCGACGCTGTTGTGGGCCAACCCGGCCAACCCCTACGTCTGGGTGGTGCTTTGGGTCACCATCGGGTTCGGTTTCGTCGGCTTCTACGACGATTATCTGAAAGTCAAAAAGCAGACCCATAGCGGCTTTGCCGGCCGCACGCGCTTGGCGATCGAGACGCTGATCGCCGGCACAGCCTGCGTCATGCTGGTCCAACTCGGTCACCTGCCGTTTTCGACGTCGCTGGTGTTTCCGTTCTTCAAGGAGCTGGTAGTTAATCTCAGCTGGTTCTTCATCTTGTTCGCGGCGTTCATTGTCGTCGGCGCCGGCAACGCGGTAAATCTGACCGACGGCCTCGACGGGCTTGCCATCGTGCCGGTGATGATCGCGGCCGCGAGCTTCGGCATGATCGCATACCTCTCCGGCAACGCGGTATTCGCCGATTATCTGCAAATTCACTATGTCGCCGGCACCGGCGAACTTGCGGTGCTGTGCGGGGCGGTGCTCGGGGCCGGACTGGGTTTTCTGTGGTTCAACGCGCCGCCGGCGTCGATTTTCATGGGCGACACCGGCTCGCTCGCGCTCGGCGGCATGATCGGCGCGATTGCGGTGGCGACCAAGCACGAGATCGTGCTCGCGGTTATCGGCGGGCTGTTCGTGCTCGAGGCGGTTTCGGTGATCGTGCAGGTGGTTTCGTTCAAGCTCACCGGCAAACGCGTTTTCAAGATGGCGCCCATCCACCATCATTTCGAGCAGTTGGGTTGGACCGAGCCGCAGATCGTCATCCGTTTCTGGATCGTCTCGGTCGTGCTCGCGCTCGTCGGCCTGTCGACCCTGAAGCTGCGATGATTTCGATGTCTCGCCGGTCCGTCGGGATTGCTTCGTCGTGATTCCGGTCACGACGTTTGCCGGGCGGACCGTCGCGGTATTCGGTCTGGGCGGCTCAGGACTTGCGAGCGCCCAAGCGCTGATTTCCGGCGGCGCTTCCGTCATCGCCTTTGACGACGATGAGCGCGGATTGGCGAAGGCGAAAGCCGCCGGCATTCCGGTTGCTGATTTACGCAATGCTGATTGGTCGAGCATCGCCGCCTTGGTGCTCGCCCCCGGCGTCCCGCTCACCCATCCACAGCCGCATTGGAGCGTGGAAGCCGCCCATAAGGCGGGCGTGGCAGTCATCGGCGATATCGAATTGTTTTGCCGCGAGCGCCGTCAGCTCGCGCCCAGTTCGCCGTTCGTCGCCATTTCCGGCACCAACGGCAAATCGACGACCACGGCGCTGGTTGCGCATTTGGCCGCGTCCGCCGGCCTCGATGCGCAGCTCGGCGGCAATATCGGCACCGCCATTCTGTCACTGGCGCCGCCACGCCAGGGGCGGGTCCATGTCATCGAGTGTTCGTCGTATCAGATCGATCTCGCGCCGACGCTTGATCCTTCGATTGGCATCCTGATCAATCTCAGCGAAGATCATCTCGATCGCCACGGCACAATGGAACGCTATGCGGCGGTCAAGGAACGTTTGGTCGCGGGGGTGCCGAACAACGGAGAAGCCATTGTCGGCATCGACGACGATTGGTGCCGGACTATCGCCGATCGGCTGGAGCAATCGGCAAAGCGCGTGATCCGCGTTTCAGTGCACCAGGCGTTGTCTGATGGCATTTACGTTGAGGCCCAGCAGATCATGCGCGCTGCGGGCGGGAAATCGTCGCCGGTCGCCCGGATCGACGGCATCGGATCGCTCCGCGGCCAGCACAATGCGCAGAACGCCGCGTGCGCTGCCGCGGCCGCGCTTTCGCTCGGGCTTTCTCCTGATGCGATCCAGGCGGGTCTGCGCTCATTTCCAGGTCTCCACCACCGCATGGAGGAAGTTGGAAAGCGCGGCGCCGTGCTCTTCGTCAACGATTCGAAGGCGACTAACGCCGATTCCACGGCCCAGGCGCTTGCTTGCTTCGACGATATTTTTTGGATCGCCGGCGGCAGGCCGAAGACCGGCGGCATCGAATCGCTGCGCCACTTCTTTCCGCGGATCCGCAAGGCTTACCTGATTGGCGAAGCGGCGGAAGAATTCGCCGTCAGCCTCGGCGCTGACGTAGCGCACGAGACGACGGGAACGCTCGAAAAAGCGGTCGTGGCCGCCGCGCACGACGCCGCGGCCTCCGCGGCGGGCGAGCCGGTCGTGCTCCTTTCGCCCGCGTCCGCCTCCTTCGATCAGTATCGCAATTTCGAAGTGCGCGGCGACGCGTTCCGCGGTCTTGTCCTTGAATTGCCAGGGATCGTCCGTCGCAAGAACGGGAAGTAGGGACGTGCCGGAGCGGAGTTCCGCCGGGCGGCGGCGTAGCCGCATCGCCGGCATCAACGTCTGGCTCGCCGCGACGCTGCTGCGGCCGCGAACGGCGGCGGCATCGGTAATCGCGGCCATCGCCGCGGCGCTGCTAATCAACTTGTTGATGCTTGTATTGATGAAGCCGGCCGAGACGCTTTTTCTCGATTGCACGGAAGCTTACGCGTGGGGCAGGCAATTTCTTTTCGGCTATGGCCGCCATCCGCCGGTCACCGCATGGATTGCCGGCGTTTGGTATCGGGTGCTTCCAGCGGAAAACTGGGCCTCCTACGCACTGTCGCAGGTGATGACCGGCATCTCGCTGGTTTCGATTTATTTCATCGGTGAGCACGTGCTCGGCCGCCGGCGCGCGACGTTCGTCGTGTTCACGATGTTGCTCTATCCGCTGTTCATCGGCGGCAAGTCGGATCACTACAACAATGCTCAAGTCCTGTTGGCGATCTTGCCGCTGACAACGTGGATGTTTCTGCGCGCCTATGAAAAGCCAACGCTGTCGCGGGGACTAATGCTTGGTTTGGCCGCGGCGGCCGCGATGCTGACGTATTACTCGGCGGCGTTCGGATTGCTCGGCCTGGCGCTCGCCGCGGTGTTGCTTCCCGGCAGACGAAACTTTTTTACAAGTCCGGCTCCTTACGCCGCCATCGTTGTGTTCGTGTTGACCCTGATCCCGCACGTGGCGTGGCTGGTAAATAACGACTTTTCGACGTTGCACTGGGTCGATAGCCTCGTCGAAAACAGATGGAACAGCTTCAGCATCGTCAGCTATCTCGCCCAGCAATTCGGTTTACTGGCTTTTTGCCTCATCGGGGCTGCCATCGCTCTTTGGCCCTGGCGGTTTCGCAAACTGACCGAGCCGCAGCGCGTCGCCGAGCGGGCCATTGTTACAATCGTTACGACCGTTCTCGTCTTTGGCCCGGTCTTGCTGGCGCTCGCGCGCCATGTCTCGTTGCAGCTCGGTTGGGGCAATTCCCTATTCTTTCTGGTGCCGGTCGCGGTCGCGTCGTTTCTGCCGACGGTCCTGGTGACGCGGCGGGCGGTGGTCGTCTCCGTTTGGATCGCCGCTGTTTTCCTGTTCGCTCAATTGCTCGGCGCACCGGTTTACGCGTGGGCGCGCTTTAGGAGCATGCCCGATGACGGCGTTTATCGCCCATTCAGCGAAGCCGCCGCGGAGATCACCGAACTCTGGCGCGAACGGTTCCATTCGCCATTGCCGATTGTCGCCGGCGGCTTTGAAATCGCCTCGCCGGTGGTTTTTTATAGTCCCGACCATCCCAAGATGTTCGCCGATTTCATTCCAGCCTATTCGCCATGGATCAATTTCCCTGACGAGCTCATTCACAAAGGCTACGTCGGCATTTGCCTGGATGATGGCAGCGTCTATTACGCGGCCTGCCGCCGATACTTCGCGGCCTTCAATCCCGACGCCGAGCAAATCGATATCGCGTTGCAGCGGCGGGCCTATGGCACGGCGACTCCGCCGTTAAAGCTGCACCTCGAAATCGTCGGTCCGAAGCCCTGACGTGGCCGGCCGTCGTCGCCCCGCGGCAGCCTAGGCCTTTGTTAATCCTCTGGAAACCAACTTGGTGCGAGGACTAGTGTCCCGATTCCGAAGTTCGCGTGATCATGCGGCGCCCTGGTTTGCGAACTTCGGAATCAAAGGGACACTAGCAACGTATCGATCTAGTGTGGCTTTGGTTCAGAAGTCCGCATGACGCGTGTGCGGTGAAAATGATGCGGACTTCTGAACCGCCACACTGGAGGGGAACTCGTCTCGGGGACGCTATGGCCTCGCGTGCGCATCCGACACCGTTGAGCGAATGGTGGCGGACAATTGATCGGCTGACCCTGGCGGCGCTCGGTGCGTTAATGCTCGGCGGCATCGTGCTCTGCCTCGCCGCGAGTCCGCCGGTCGCCGCCCGCATCGGGCTCGATCCGTTTCATTTCGTCGACCGCCAGGTTCTGTTTCTCGTCCCCGCCACCATCGTGCTGATCGCCACTTCGTTTTTGTCGCCACGCGACATTCGCAAGCTGGCGCTTCTGGTGTTTTTCGTCAGCCTGATCTTGGTCGCCGCGACGCCTTACTTCGGCGCCGAGATCAAGGGAGCGCGCCGTTGGCTGAATATTCTCGGCATGAACATTCAGCCGTCGGAATTTCTCAAACCGGCCTTCGTGATCCTTATCGCCTGGCTGTTTGCGGAATCGGGCAAGCGGCCGGATATGCCCGCCAATACCGCGGCGTTGGCGCTCCTGCTCGTCGTGGTCGGCCTGCTCGTGATCCAGCCGGATTTCGGCCAGACCATGCTGATCACGCTCGTCTGGGGCGCGCTGTTCTATATGGCGGGAATGCGTTTTGTCTGGATGCTCGGCTTGGCAGCGACCGCCGGTGTCGGCCTCGTCACCGCCTTTTACACCGTGCCGCACGTGGCGCAGCGCATCAATCGATTCCTCGATCCCGCCTCCGGCGACACATTCAACATCGATATCGCGACCGAATCGTTCGTTCGCGGCGGCTGGTTCGGCCGCGGCCCCGGCGAGGGCACCATCAAGCGCATCCTGCCGGAAGGCCACACGGATTTCGTCTTCGCGGTGGCGGCTGAAGAATTCGGCGTCGCGCTCTGCCTCATTCTCGTGGCTTTGTTCGCGTTCATCGTCATCCGTGCGCTGCGTAAGGCGATGGGCAATGACGATCCGTTTATTCGTTTCGCCGCGGCGGGGCTTGCGATTTTGTTTGGTCTTCAGTCGACCATCAACATGGCGGTAAACCTGCACCTGATGCCGGCAAAGGGAATGACGCTGCCGTTTATCTCCTACGGCGGGTCGTCGCTCATTTCGCTGGCCTACGGCATGGGCATGCTGATCGCGCTCACGCGCGAGCGGCCGCAAGCGCGGCTATCCGGCGAGACATTGTTCGCCGCCGGCGCGGCGGCGTAATGCCGCCGGCGGACCGGGCGCCGGTCCTGGTCGCGGCCGGCGGGACCGGCGGCCATTTGTTTCCGGCCGAAGCGCTCGCGGCAGCGCTGACCAACCGCGGCATTTGCGTTCATCTAGCGACCGATCGCCGGGCCGCGCTATTCGGCGGCGGCTTTGCCGGGGAGGCGGTTCACGTTGTCGCCAGCGCGACGCTGCGCGGGCGCGGCCCGGTGTCCATGGCAAGAACCGCGTCCGCACTTGCGCTTGGCGTGACACAAGCTTGGGCGCTCATCGGCCGGCTCAGACCGGCGGCCGTCGTTGGGTTCGGCGGCTACCCGACCGTACCGCCGGTGCTGTCGGCCATATGGCGCGGCGTGCCGACGATTATCCACGATGCCAACGCTGTTCTCGGACGCGCGAACCGTTTCCTGGCGCCGCGGGTCACGGCCATCGCCACAACGTTTCCCGACGTCGTCAAGGACCAACCGGCGCTCGGCGCGAAAGTAACGCTGACCGGCAATCCGCTGAGGCCCGCCGTCCTGGCGGCGGCAGCGACGCCGTATCCGGCTGTTACCGGATCTTTGCGTCTCCTCATTTTCGGTGGCAGCCAAGGCGCCCGTGTCATGGCCGATGTGGTTCCGGCGGCTATCGGGTTGCTCGAACCCGCGTTGCGCGCGCGGCTTGCCGTCGTTCAGCAGAGCCGCGAAGAGGATTTGCAGCGTGTCCGCGCCGCTTACGGCGAACTTGGCGTCGCGGCGGAAGTGGCGCCGTTTTTTTCCGACCTGCCGGCGCGAATGGCCGCGGCACACTTGGTCGTCGCGCGCTCCGGCGCGGGTACGGTGGCTGAACTTTCGGCAATCGGGCGTCCGGCGATCCTCGTGCCGTTGCCGCACGCGCTCGATCAAGACCAATTCGCCAATGCCGGCGTGCTCGAACGTGTTGGCGGCGCGATCAGGCTGCCTCAAAAAGAATTCACGCCGCAGCGGCTTGCCGACGAAATCGCGGCCCTTGCCGCGGCCCCTCAGCGCCTGCAAGACATGGCGCCGGCGGCGCATTCTATTGGGCGGCGCGATGCCGCCGACCGGCTCGCCGAGTTGGTGCTGCGGGTGGCGGAAATTAATACGAAGAAGTAGTGATGATCGGGCTTGTTCCGGCTGTCCATGTCTTTCATGGATGGGGACCAAATTGCCGGTTTAAATGAAGCCGGCATCGGCGAAGCAGGACTCCTTATGAAATTACCGCGCGATATCGGTCCGGTACATTTCATCGGTATTGGCGGCATCGGCATGAGCGGTATCGCCGAGGTCATGTTGAATCTCGGCTATATCGTGCAGGGCTCCGATCAGACCGACAGCGCCAACGTCAAAAGATTGCGTGACAAGGGTGTCAGCATCGCGATCGGTCACGCCGCCGCCAATATCGGCGCCGCCAAAGTCGTCGTCGTCTCCTCTGCCGTAAAATCCGACAATCCGGAGCTTGTCCTGGCGCGCGCACAAAGGCTGCCGGTAGTGCGCCGTGCCGAAATGCTGGCCGAGCTGATGCGCCTGAAGAGCTGCGTTGCCGTCGGCGGAACGCACGGCAAAACCACGACTACGTCGATGGTCGCCGCGCTGCTCGATGCCGGCGGTTTCGACCCGACCGTGATCAACGGCGGCATCATCAACGCTTACGGTACGAACGCGCGGCTCGGCGCCGGCGAATGGATGGTCGTCGAAGCCGACGAATCCGACGGCACGTTCGTCAAGCTTCCGGCCGATATCGCCATCGTGACCAACATCGACGCTGAGCACCTGGACTACTTCAAGAGCGTCGAAGCGGTCGAACAGGCGTTCCGCGCCTTCGTCGAAAACGTGCCGTTTTATGGATTTTCCGTCCTGTGCGCGGACCATCCGGCGGTGCAGAGACTTATCGGCCGCATCGAGGATCGGCGCATCATCAGCTACGGAGAAAATCCGCAGGCCGACGTGCGGCTCGTCGACGTCTCGCATGCGGGCGGCACCTCGCTGTTTACCGTCACGTTGCGCGATCGCGGCAATGCTGCCGCGCGCGAAATCAAGAACATCGCTTTGCCGATGCCCGGACATCACAACGCGCTCAACGCTACCGCGGCGATTGCGGTGGCGCATGAACTCGGCGTCGCCGACGAGGTGATCAAAACCGCGCTGGCCAACTTTGCCGGCGTGCGCCGGCGTTTTACCCGGACCGGCATGTGGAACGGCGTGACCATCATCGACGATTACGGCCATCATCCTGTGGAGATCGCCGCGGTGCTGCGAGCAGCCCGCGAATCGACCAAGGACCAGGTCATCGCCGTTGTGCAGCCGCATCGTTACACGCGGCTTGCCGCCTTGTTCGACCAGTTCTGCACCTGCTTCAACGATGCGGATGCGGTGATTGTCGCGCAGGTCTATCCGGCCGGCGAGGCGCCGATTGAAGGCGTCGATCGCGACGCCCTGGTGCAGGGCCTGCGAACGCACGGACATCGCAACGTCGTCGCACTTGACGGTCCGGAAAAGCTTGCGCCGCTCGTCGCCGCCATTGCGCAGCCGGGGGATTATGTCGTGTGCCTCGGCGCCGGTTCGATTACTCAATGGGCCTATGCCTTGCCGGCGGAACTGGCCGCCGCGAGATAGCGGATGATCCGGAAAAAGGTTTGCCTCGCGGTCCGGCACGTTGCCTTTGAAGATCTCGGCCTTCTCGGTCCGCTCGTCGTCTCGCGCGGCTACGAAGTCCGCTTTCACGACGCGGGGATCGATCCATTCGATTCCAGCACGCTGCAATCGCCGGATTTGGTGGTTGTGCTCGGCGGACCGATCGGCGTTTACGAGGGCAATGCCTATCCCTTCATCGCCGGCGAGGTCGCCGCCATCGCCGGCCGCATCGCCGACGAAAAACCGATCCTCGGGATTTGCCTTGGCGCCCAGATGATGGCGGCGGCTTTGGGCGCGCGGGTCGCGCCGGGTCCGGTGAAGGAGATCGGTTGGGCGCCGCTCACATTGACCGCGGAAGGCAACAAATCCGTGCTGGCGCCGCTCGGCGCAACGCCGGTGCTGCATTGGCACGGCGACAATTGCGAATTGCCCGCGGACTGTCTGGGGTTGGCGTCAACGGCGCATTGTCCGGTGCAGGCCTTTGTGCGTTCGCCGTCGCAGCTTGCCTTGCAATTTCACTTGGAGACCGAACCGGCGCGCTTCGAAAGTTGGCTCGTCGGCCATACCGTCGAGCTCGGCAAGGCGGGCATCGATCCGAACGAGCTACGCAAGCAGGCGCGAGCTTTTGGTGGCGCAACGCTTGAAGTTGGGCGCAAGGTTTTGGCGGCATGGCTCGATCAAGCGGCGGGAGCGCCAGCGTGAGCTTTCCCGACATCAGCGCCGATTTGCGCGGGAGAATGCCTAAGCTCCGCGGACGCCTGCTGGCAAACCAGTCCCTCGCCGAACTGACGTGGTTCCGCGTCGGCGGGCCGGCGCAAGTTTTGTTCATGCCGGATGACGAAGACGACCTCGCTTATTTGCTCGCCAATTTGCCGCCGGACATTCCCGTTACCGTGGTCGGCCTCGGCTCGAACTTGATCGTACGAGATGCCGGCTTCGCCGGCGTGGCGATCAGGCTCGGCCGAGGCTTCGGCGACGTTACCGTTGAAGGAGTAAATTTGCGCGCCGGCGCGGCGGTCCCCGATGTGAAAGTGGCGCGCGCGGCGCAGGAGGCCGGCCTCTCCGGTCTGTCGTTCTTGCGCGGTATTCCCGGCAGTATTGGCGGCGCGTTGCGGATGAATGGCGGCGCCTATGGCCGGGAGGTCAAAGACGCGCTTGTTGAAGCGCGCGCCGTCGACCGCGCCGGCAAGGTCCACCATTTGCGCAATGCCGACATGGGCTTTTCATATCGGCATTGCGCGGTCCCCGATGATTATGTTTTCACGCAAGCGCTTTTTCGCGCGGCGCGTGGCGATCCCGCTGTGATCGCGGCGGAAATGGACAAGATCACTGAAGCGCGGGAAGCGACGCAACCGGTGAGAAGCCGCACCGGCGGCTCGACCTTCAAAAATCCGCCTGGCCAGAAAGCGTGGCAGCTTATCGACGCCGCCGGCTGCCGGGGACTGCGGGTCGGCGACGCCCAAGTCTCGGAGATGCATTGTAATTTTCTGATCAATCTCGGCAAGGCGACCGCCGCCGACATCGAGACGCTCGGCGAGACTGTGCGGCAGCGGGTGAACGAGAGCTCCGGCGTCGCGCTTGAGTGGGAAATCAAGCGCATTGGCGTTGCGAAATAGCGGCTCTCGCCATGCTATTCTGCGGCAATGCGTAGCGAACCCATCCTCATTGTCGGCGGCGGATTAGGCGGGCTGACCACGGCGCTGACCTTGGCGCAAAGCGGCCGCGCCGTTCGCGTCCTCGAAGGCGCGCCGCAATTCGGCGCCATCGGCTACGGCATTCAGTTTGGCCCCAACGTTTTCCATGTGTTCGACCGGCTCGGGCTGAGCGAACAAGTCAAGGCGATCGCCGACTTTCCGAAGGCGCTGTTGCTGATGGACGCGCTTGACGGCAAGGAATTGCTCCGCATACCGACCGGGCCGTCTTTCCGCACGCGCTTCAAATATCCGTACATCGTGCTGCACCGCATCGATGTGCATAACGTCTTGCTCGATGCTTGCCGGGCGAATGACGCGATCGATCTTGTTGCCGACGCAGCGGTGACGAGTTTCGAAGATCGCGGCGATAGCGTTGCGGTAAAAACCGCCGATGGCCGTGATTTTTCCGGCACCGCGATCGTCGCGGCAGACGGTTTTCGCTCTATTTTCCGCGCCGCGCTAATCGGCGACGGCGAGCCGCGGCCGACCGGATACGTGGCGTTTCGGACCATTGTGCCGATGGCGGAACTAAAAGCCGACGTCGCCCGCGATTGTGTGGCGCTGTGGGGCGGTCCCGGCATGCATGTCGTGCATTATCCGCTCCGTCGCGGCACCGAGTTCAACGTTGTCGCGGTGTTTCGCACCGAGAGCCACGCCGAGAAGGGTGATGTCGCGTCGTATCGCGCCGAACTCGATCGTACTTACCGCGACGCGCACCCGGCGATGCGCGCGCTGATTGGCTTGCTCGATCTGCGGTGGCGGCGGGCGGTCGCCGACCGCAATCCCGTTCGCCATTGGCACCGCGGCCGTGTGGTGCTCGTCGGCGATGCCGCACATGCGCCATTGCAATCGTACGCGCAGGGCGCCGGCATGGCGATCGAGGATGGGCTTTGCCTTGGCGAGTTGATGGCGGAGGAGGGCGATTTTGCCACCGCGTTCAAGCGTTTCGAGGCAGCGCGGATCTTGCGCACGGCGCGATTGCAACTGGAATCCCGGTCGCTGTGGGATTTCTTCCATCTCGACGAAGGCCTCGCGCGCGATGTGCGGAACGCCACGATCGCCGATTGGGACGAGGCGCGCCTGTTCGACTGCCTGTCCTGGCTTTATGACGGCTTTCGCGCGCCGGCCACTGCCGCAGGCCAACGCGCATAACGGCCGCACGACGGCCCGCTCAACAGTGCCAAGCGGCCGAGCACCCTCGACCTTTCCGCAATTGTCGATTCTATTGGGTAAAGCTGCGAATCAGGCAATTTCGCTGAGGCATCTGGCTGGGCATGCCCAAGCACGTCGCCGTTCTTATGGGGGGCTGGTCGGCCGAGCGCGAGATTTCATTGCGCTCGGGCCAAGCCTGCGCCGAAGCCCTGAAACGTGTGGGTTACCGGGTCACCGCCATCGACGCCGGCCGTGACGTGGCGTCGGCGCTGACAGCGGCCGCCCCAGACGTTGCCCTGAACGTGCTGCATGGCCGCCCGGGCGAGGACGGCACGTTGCAGGGGGTTTTGGAGATTCTCGGCATTCCCTACAGCCATTCCGGCGTATTGGCGTCGGCGCTGGCGATGCACAAGGTCTACGCCAAGTCGGTGTTTCGGGCCGCGGGGATTCCGGTTGCTGAGGATCTAGTGGCGTCGCGGTTCGAGGCGGCGCGACAGCACCTGATGAGCCCGCCTTACGTCATCAAACCCATCGCCGAGGGATCGAGCGTCGGGGTTTTCATTGTCACAGAGCGGCATCCGCACCCGCCGCAGGAGCTTTATCGCGACGA
>DATNNI010000530.1:0-3111 GCA_035601915.1 Xanthobacteraceae bacterium | reverse complement strand
TGCGCCGATGCGGGCGTGACCCTCGTCGAGCAGCCGTTGCCGCAAGGCGCCGATGAGCTTCTGAGAAACTGCGAAAAGCTGATGCCCATTTGCGCCGACGAGAGCGTCCACGATGGTGCATCTCTTGCCGTCCTCGCGGGCAAGTATGACGCCGTCAACGTCAAGCTCGACAAGACCGGCGGGTTGACCGAAGCGCTGGCGCTTGCCGCCGAAGCCGAACGCCGCGGCTTCCTGATCATGGTCGGCTGCATGGTTGCGACGTCGCTGGCGATGGCGCCGGCGATCCTGCTCGCGCAACGGGCGCGCTTCGTCGACCTCGACGGCCCGCTTTTGCTCGCGTCCGATCGCGCCGAAGGGCTTCGCTACGAAGGAAGCCTGGTGTATCCCCCGGCGTCGGCGCTTTGGGGGTGACTGCCGCGGCGCTGCAAGACGGCGGCCGCTTCCGGACGGCGGATTGCGGGCCACCGCGGTTGTGGTATTCAATCGTTCCACTGGAATCGCAATGGCGAAAAATCCTCGGCCTCCGGAAGTCTCTCGCGAACTGCCGCGCGACCCGCAATACGACGCCATTTACGCGGAGATCGTTTCCACCCATCACGGCCGGCGCTTCCTTGCGGAGTATGCAAGGCGGCACGACTGCACGGCGCCGCAGAGCCTCGTCGGCACGATCGCGCGCATCGAAGCGTCGTTGCGTGATCTTCCGCCAACGCAAGCGCCCGCTTCGCTGATTCGCAGCCTGGTCGATCTGGCGGAAGCGATCGAGCGCCTGGAGGCGGCGGTGGCGACGCGGCGCGCCGCCGACGGCCCGCGCGAGATGGAGGCGCTCTTATATGCGGCGTTGGATTCCGCCACGCGCGAAATCAATGCCGTTATCGAGGGCAATAATGCATCAACGGTGCGCAGCCTGCATGGCGTGGCCCTGCTGCGCGACGTCAGGCGCCGCGTCAGTCATATGGTTGCGCTTTTGATTGCGATTGTAACGCCCGAACTCGCGTCGGCGACCGAAGACACCAATCCGCCGGATGTGCAGATCAAAGCAACATCCGCACGCCAGCCGTCTCAAAACCTGGCAAAGCGCGACGCGCTCACGCCGCTCTCGGCGCTGAGCGAAGAAGAACTGGTCGCGCTGTTCAGCTAGCGCCGCTTCGCCTTTGCATCTTCTCTGATTCGCGCGATCGGCGCCAATCGGATTACTGCGCATGTCGTTTTTATTAATTCTTTGTTAAGCACACATGTCATTCCATAAGTCGATTCGGCAATCGGCACGGAAGTTGCTTTTAATGAGGTGATGCGGCTCAACAACTAAAGACTAGGCGGTGTTGTCTCCAAGTCTGCAGGACCCTTTGACGTTGGTCCGCATGCAAAGAACTTGTGGAGGCCATGATGCACAGATTCACCGGTCCCTTGGTGGCGGTTGTAGTGTTGTGCATGAGTCAGTTCGCGCCCGGTAGCGTTTCTGCGCGTGACGACGGACGCTACGCCAACGAACCCTTGCACGCCTGGTTCGATCAACTCGCGAGCGGTAAAGGCTTGTGTTGCTCTTTCGCCGACGGCGTCAAAGTCGAGGATGTCGACTGGGACACTCGGGATGGCCGCTATCGCGTCCGCCTGCAAGGTGAATGGGTCACCGTGCCCGAAGGGGCATTGGTGACCGAGCCGAACCGCTTCGGTCCTGCGGTGGTATGGCCGTATCTCGATGCGGAGGGGGCAACGCAGATCCGCTGCTTCCTGCCCGGCGCGGGCGCGTAAGCTCAAGCGACCAGACGGGAGAATACCTCCGGGTCGACGTTGCCGCCGGAGAGAACTGCCACGGCGACTTTGCCGGCGACGTTGACCTTTCCGGTCATAACCGCGGCCAGTGCTACGGCGCCCCCAGGTTCGACCACGAGCTTGAGCTCGGCGAACGCAAAGGCGACAGCCGCCGCAACCTCGTCATCGCTGACCACCACGCCCGCATCGACCAGCGATTGGTTGATGGCGAATGTAAGCTTGCCAGGCGTGCGGGCCATCAGCGCATCGCAGATCGTGCCGCTGAGCTCGGCATTTTGCTCGCGGCGCCCGCTGCGGAACGACCGGGCGTGATCGTCGAAGCCCTGCGGTTCGGCGGTGTAAAGCGCGGCATTGGGAACGCGCGCGCGAACGGCGAGCGCTATGCCGGCGGTGAGCCCACCGCCGGATGCGGTCACAACGATCACGTCGGGCGCGAGACCGAGATCACGTAAATCGTCGACGATTTCGCGACCGGCGGTGCCTTGGCCGGCAATGATCAGAGCGTCATCATAGGGCGGCACCAGGATCGCGCCGCGACGCGATGCGATAGCGCCTGCAATCGCTTCGCGATCTTCGCGGACGCGATCATACAAAATGACCTCGGCGCCCAGCGCTTCCGTGCGCTCGCGCTTTGCGCGCGGCGCATCGCGCGGCATCACGATCACGCACGGCATGCCGAGGAGCTGCGCCGCCGCAGCTACCCCTTGGGCGTGGTTGCCGGACGAGTACGCCACGACGCCGCCGGCGCGTTGCTCCGGCGGAATGGCGGCCAGCCGGTTATAGGCGCCGCGGAACTTGAACGAGCCGGTGCGTTGTAAAGTTTCGGCCTTGAGAAACACCCGTCCGCCGGTCAAGGCGTCGAGCGCCGCAGACGTGAGCAGGGGAGTGTGCAAGGCGACGCCGGCGAGGCGGCGGGCGGCTTCGTCGACATCCGCCGCGGTCGGCAAGGAAGCAGGGCCATCCATGCGGTGACGGTAGCGCCGCCGTTGTGGCGTAAGCAAGCCCACTTGCGGGCGGTCTGTGCCCTGCGGCCGAGCGCGTCCGCGGCGATGAATCCGCCTCCGGCGACAGCCGTTGGCGGCGATCGTCCTATTGATCGAACCTGCCGGCGGCGTGGGCGAGCATGGTGTAGACCTTCCCTGTATCAGAGGTCAGATAGGTGCGCGCCACGGAGCCGCCGCGCTCCCCGCGCGACACGTCTTCAAGGAGCCGCTCGAATTCCTGGATGTATTGTTCCACGGTCTGGCGGAATTCGGCATCCCCGCGATATTTGCGACGGATTTCGTCGAACGCACGCTGCCCTTGCGGGGTGTAAAGGCGGCGATTGAACAGGCCTCGCTC
>DATNNI010000529.1:0-2474 GCA_035601915.1 Xanthobacteraceae bacterium | reverse complement strand
ACGGTGGCGCCGTATGTCTTGCCGCGCGTGCTGCCGCGGCTGCAAAGCCGCTATCCGCTGCTGCGGATTGAGGTGCGCGAGACCCAGACCAAAGCGTTGCTCGAAGAGCTTGCCGGCGGAGATCTCGACACCGTCATGCTGGCGCTGCCGGCGGAAGGCGCCGATGTGGAGACGCTGCCGCTGTTCGAGGACCGGTTCCTGCTTGCGGTGCCCGCCACCGATCCACGGCCGGCGCATCGACGCGTCGCGGCGGCGGAGGTCGAGCAGCAACGCCTGATCCTTCTGGAGGAAGGTCATTGCCTGCGCGATCAGGCGCTGGCGTTTTGCCGGCCGCCTCGCGGCGACGCGCCGGCGAGCCTTGGCGCCACATCACTCGCGACCGTCATGCAAATGGTAGCCAATGGCTACGGCGTGACGTTGCTGCCGGAAATCGCCTCCGGGGTAGAGGCGAGCGACAACCGCGTCGAGCTGCTGCGCTTCGTCGAGCCGCAGCCTGCGCGCACCATAGGCCTGGCGTGGCGCCGCACCTCGCCGCGCAAGCGCGATTTCGCCGCGCTCGGCGAGATTGTCACTGAAGCTCTCAAACTGCCGAAGATCAGAGGCGCTATTCGCGAAACAACTCGGCGGCAAGCGCGCGCGTAGGCGCACGCTTCTGCCGCAGCGCCTCCATATCGAGCGCGCCGATCGCCGCGCGTGCTGCGGCGAAAGAGCGCTCGATGTGCATCGATAAATAACCGACCGCGCTCTCGTCGAGCGGAAGCTGGCGATCCGCGGCAAGTTTGACAATCACGGCGCGCAGCATCGCATCATCCGGCGCCGTCAATGTCGCAAGCGGCATCGCCCGCAGCCGCGAGACAAGGTCGGGGATCGCAACCGGCCATGTCGACGGCGGCGTGCGCGCGGTGAGCAGGAGCCCGGCTTTTTCCTCGCGCGCGAGATTGATCAAATGGAACAGCGGACGGCCTTCCGACGCGGCAGCATCCTCGACAAGGAGCGCTCCGGTCGCGAGCGCCGCCGGCAGCTCGGCTTCGACGAGATTGCGGCCGGACACAACGCGGGCGCCTGCTGCCGCCGCCCAGATCATGGCTAAATGCGTCTTTCCGGAGCCGGCGGGTCCGCTCAAAGCGATGGCATTCGCCGGCCAATCCGGCCAGGACTCGATCAGCCGGAACGCGGATTCGTTGCAAGGCCCGGATAGAAAATCCTCGCGCGCATAGCTTTCGCCATGATCGAGCACAAGCGCAAGCTGCCGCGGGCGAATAGACATGCTGCCTTTATGGCTTGTTTCGCGCGGGCACCGGCATCGACGTCAATGATGACCGGTTCCGAATGAATTCATGTGGTTGAGCCACTCGGCGAGATAAAAGGCGATCGAGAGCAAGGTCAAGATTGCGACCACCGCGATCAAGGCGAGAGAAAGCAAATCGGCGCCGAAACCAAATCCGTGTTCGGCAAGGACGAAAGCGGCGAGCACGATTTGCGCCACGGTGTTGGCCTTCGATACCGGCAGCGGCTTGACCGGCATCGGCCTGTCCACCAGCCACGCCAGCATGAAGCCTGAGATGATCATGATGTCGCGGGAAACGACGAGAATCACCAATGAGATCGGCAACGCGCCGGCGATGCCGAGCGCGACGTAGATGGAAACGATAAGCGCTTTGTCTGCCAGCGGATCGAGATAGGCGCCCAATTCGCTCGCCATGTGAAAGCGCTTGGCCAAAAAACCATCGACGGCGTCGCTTAATCCGGCCGCCAGAAACAACCCAAACGCGGCCAGCATTTGCCCGGACGTAATCGCCCAGACGACGATCGGCACCAGGATGATGCGGGCTAGTGTGATGAGATTTGGAATACTCAAACCGCGCCCCGGCTCATGCGCCCTGCCCCGACGCGCACGCCCCCTTGATCCGGTACTTGCGAGACCGCCAGCAGCGAGATTCTAGTCGGCGCACCGCCCTTTTCCAACAATATACAGCCGGACTCCGGCTTGCGCACCCATGGATTCCAACGTAGGAGGCGCGAAGCTTCGTTCCCCTGGTGCGCGCAGAATTAAGCGTCAAAGGTAAAGCCCGTGGAAAAGGGACGCTACGCGGCCGCAGGCGTCGACATCGATGCCGGCAATCGCCTGGTGGAAATGATCAAACCCATGCTGCGCCTGACCGCGCGGCCGGGCGCCGATGCCGAAATCGGGGGATTCGGCGGCCTGTTTGATCTGAAATCCGCAGGGTTTTCCGATCCCATATTGGTTGCCGCGACGGACGGGGTCGGAACCAAAGTCAAAATCGCGATCGAAACCAATCGTCACGAAACAATCGGCATCGACCTGGTCGCGATGTCGGTGAACGATCTCGTGGTGCAAGGCGCCGAGCCGTTGTTCTTTCTCGATTACTTCGCTTGCGGCAAGCTCAATTCTGACGTGGCCGCCAAAGTGGTCGCGGGCATTGCCGCGGCCTGCCGCGAAGTGCGCTGCGCGC
>DATNNI010000528.1:0-10518 GCA_035601915.1 Xanthobacteraceae bacterium | reverse complement strand
ACCAAAGCCACACTTGATTATCACGTTTGCTAGTGTCCCTTTGATTCCGAAGTTCGCACATGGGATTGCCGCTTGGTCATGCGAACTTCGGAATCGGGACACTAGAAGCAAAACGCATTCCGATTTCAGCCGCCGGTAAACTTCGGCTTGCGCTTTTCCATGAAGGCGGTGCGGCCTTCGGTGTAGTCAGCGCTGGCGAAGCACTGCTCGACCATCGCCTCGACCCGCGCCATGTCGCGCCCGCTCTCGTCCTTGAGGATTTCGCCGACGGCGAATTTGACCGCCTTGATGGTCAGCGGCGCGTTGGCGCAGATCGCGTCGGTAATGCTCTTGACGGAGGTCTCGAGCTCGGCGGCCGGCACCACGCGATTGACGAGACCCATGGCGAGCGCTTCGGCGGCGGTGAACTGCCGCGCGGTGTAGAAAATCTCCTTGGCGAACGACGGGCCGACAACATCGGTGAGCCGCTTGAGCCCGGCATAGCCGTAGCCGAGGCCGAGCTTTGCCGCCGGCACCGCGAACACGGAGTTATCGGTGCAGACGCGCAGGTCGCAGCACACCGCGAGCGCGGCGCCGCCGCCGATGCAGTAGCCGCGGATCATGGCGATTGTCGGCTTGGGAAATTGGTACACGCTGTCGAAGGCCGCGGCGGTAACGACGTCGTAGGCGCGGGTCGCTTCAATGGACGCGCGCTCGCTGGCGAATTTCGAAATGTCGGCGCCGGAGACGAACGCCTTGCCGCCGGCGCCCGTGAGTACGACGACGCGCACCTCGTTGTCGGCGGCAAAATCGGTGAGCACGCGCGCCGTCGCCTCCCACATCTCGAGCGACACGGCGTTGTGGCGTTCGGGATTGTTGAAGGTGACGAGCCCGACGCCCGCCTCCTTGCGCGCGAGAATTTTGTCGGTTTGCGACATCGTTTTTATTTCCTGTATCGCTGTCATCGCGGCCTTCGTCTGCTCAGATCGCCTTCGCCTGGCGCAGCGCGGCAATCTCGCGTTTGGAAAAGCCGAACTCCTTGAGCACCGTGCCGGTATGTTCGCCTTGACCGGGCGGCCGCCTGACCAGGCGGGAGGGCGTGCGCGAGAGCGACATAGGCTGGGCAAGGAGCGTGAGCCCCCGCCCCTTCCCGCCGCCGACGGCTTGCGCGACTTTAAGATGCCGCACCTGCGGATCGGCAAACATTTTGTCGATGGAATAGATCGGCCCGCATGGCACGCCGGCGGCATTGAGCCGTTCGATCAAATCGGCGCTGGTGTGAACCTGCGTTTGAGCTTCGATTTCAGCATTGAGTGCGTCGCGATGCCCGGATCGCGCAGCGGCAGTGGCGTACTCCGGCTTGCGCGCGATAGCCGCTGCGCCGATGGCGTCGCAGAACCGCTCCCACATTTTTCCGCCGGTGGTGGCGATGTTGATCAAGCCGTCTTTGGTCTTGAACACGCCGGTCGGAATAGTGGTGGGATGATTGTTGCCGGCTTGCTGCGCCACCTCGCCTTCGACGAGATAGCGCGCAGCCTGAAAGTCGAGCATGAAAATCTGCGCCTGCAACAGCGACGTCGCCACCGCCTGGCCCTTGCCGGACTTATCGCGCTCCAAGAGCGCGACCAGAATTCCGAGCGCGGCAAATAGTCCGGCGGTCAAATCGGCAATCGGAATGCCGACGCGGTAGGGTCCCTGCCCCGGCGGCCCGGTGATCGACATCAGCCCACCCATGCCCTGGGCGATCTGGTCGAAGCCGGGGCGGCCGGCATAGGGGCCGTCCTGACCGAAGCCGGAAATGCTCGCATAGACGAGCCGCGGATTGACGCGCGCCAGCGCCTTGTAATCGATGCCGAGCCGCTTTTTCACATTCGGGCGGAAGTTCTCGACCACGACATCGGCTTTCTTGACCAGGCGCTTGAACGCCGCCAGGCCTTGCGGACTTTTCAAGTTCAGCGTGATGCTGCGCTTGTTGCGGTGCAGGTTCTGAAAGTCCGAATTGTCGCGCGGCCCGCCCATCGGCTCGCCGCCGTCCGGCGGCGCTTCGACCTTGATGACGTTGGCGCCCCAGTCGGCGAGCTGGCGCACGCAGGTCGGCCCGGCGCGCACGCGCGTGAGGTCGAGCACGGTAAAGCGCGCCAGCGCCTTTGATGCGCGTGGGCTAGGCACCGCGAATGCTCCTATTCATGGTGACGTTCGGATCGGCCAGAACTTCCTCCATCCGGCCGGTGTTGTCCACCGCAGCGGAATCACTCGCAAACCATATCTCGCAGTTATGGGCCATCTTTCGGGCGTTTTCACCGCGCGATCATACATAAAGAGATCATACATAAAGGCTTGGCCACCAAAGCACTGACTTAAACGGACATCAGATATGACCGAACGTTTGCGCCGCCTTTTTATTGCTTGTGCGCTTTCGCTTGCGATCGCCGCGCCCGCGGCCGCCGCCGAAGAGCATCCTAGCCGGCACGCGGAACAGGGACGGCCGGAGCAAAGCAGCCCAGGCCCCGGCGTCCTTTCGCTGCTGCCGGCCAATTCCGTGACCGAGCACTCTATCGACGCGCCGAACGGCAAGCTCAACTACACCGCTACCGCCGGAACCTTCCCGCTCTTCGATCAATCGGGCGAGCGGTCGGCGGCGATTTTCTACACGGCGTTTGTCGCAAAGCCGAACGAGCCGCAGCGGCCGGTGACTTTCGTGTTCAACGGCGGACCAGGCGCCGGCTCGGCGTTCCTCAATCTCGGGCTTGCCGGGCCGCGCATTGCCGTGTTCGGCAACGGTTACGACGGCGCCAGCGTGCACCTCGCCGACAATCCGGAGACCTGGCTTGCCTTCACCGACCTGGTGTTTATCGATCCGGTGGGCACCGGCTGGAGCCGCCCGGCCAAGCCCGATGGCGGCAGCGCGTTCTGGGAGGTGCACCGCGATGCGGAGTCGATGGCGAAAGTCATCGCGCTTTACGTCGCCAACAACGGACGGGTCTCTTCGCCCAAATACATTCTCGGCGAAAGCTATGGCGGCTTCCGCGCCGCCAAGGTGGCGCGCGCCCTGCAAAACAATCAGGGCATTGTGGTGAGCGGCATCACCATGATCTCGCCGCTGCTCGAGGGCCAATTCACGTTCGGCGGCGAGCGCTTTGCGCTTGGCGCCGCGCTTCGGCTGCCTACGCTTGTGGCGGCCGAACTCGAGCGCAAGGGGACTTTCAGCGCGAGCGCGTTGGCGCAGGCCGAGCACTTTGCTCTGACCGACTATCTGGCAACGCTGGTCGGGCCGCCGCTGAAGGGCGATACGGCGCAGGCTTTCTATAAGCGCGTTGCCGAAATGACCGGGGTGCCGCAGGACGTCGTCGCGCGTACGCGCGGCTTCATCAACGACTCGTTTTTGAAGGATCTGCGGCGCGACGAGCACAAGATCGTCAGTCACTACGATGCGACATTCGCCGCCGACGATCCGAATCCAGAAGCCGCGACGGCGCGCGGGCCCGATCCCTTTCTCGACGGCTTCATTCGCGCCTATGGCGGCGCCTTTGTCGCCTACGCCCGCGACGAGCTCGGTTTCAAGACCGAGATGACTTACAATCTCCTGGCGCCGGAAATCTCCGGCAAGTGGGATTGGGACGACAGTCGCGCTACCGCGAGCGTGACGGAAGACTTGCGCGAGCTTCTGGCGCTGACGCCGTCGTTCCGGCTCATGATCGGCCACGGCTACAGCGATACAGTGACGCCGTATTCGGATTCGCGGTACGTGCTCAATCACCTGCCGCCCGATCTCGCCGGCGAGCGTGCCGAGCTTAAGCTCTATCGCGGCGGTCACATGTTCTATGTCGATCCGCAGTCGCGAAAAGCCTTCACACAGGATGTGCGGACATTCTATGCGGCGCCGTGAAGGATGATGCAGTCGGCGATCGCCGATTTGACGGAGTCGCGCGGTTATTCGCCGAGATAAGCCGCCTTGACCTTCTCGTCCTTGGCCAGCGCCGCGGCGCTGTCGGCGCCGACAATATGCCCGTTGTCGAGCAGATAGCCGCGATCGGCGATGGCGAGGCTCTGCTTGGCGTTCTGCTCGACCAGAAAGATCCCGACGCCGGTGTCCTTGATGCGCGCCAGCGTCCGGAAAAGTTCGCTGCACAAGAGCGGCGCCAGCCCGAGCGACGGCTCGTCGAGCAAAAGGATGGTCGGGGCCGACATCATGGCGCGCCCGATCGCCACCATCTGGCGTTCGCCGCCGCTCATGGTTCGCACGACCTGTTTTGGGCGCTGCTTGAGTTTCGGGAACAGGCCGAGCACACGCTCCAGATTGTCAGCCTCGCCGGCGCGGGCGCGAGCTGGGTGAGCGCCGAGGATCAGATTTTCCTGCACTGTCAGATCGGCGAAAATGCCGCGATCTTCGGGCACCAGCGCGATCCCGGTCTCGACGATTTCGTAAGGCTGACGATTTGTAATGTCGGCGCCGTCCATCAGCACCGAGGCGCCATCCACTTTGCGCGTCTGTCCGGCGACGGCACGCAAGAAGGTGCTCTTGCCCGCGCCGTTGGCGCCGAGCATGACCACGATCTCGCCTTGCGAGATCGTCGCCGAGACATCTTGCAGCGCCTGATGGCGTCCGTAGAACACCGAAACGTTGCGGGCCTCAAGCATTCTCGTCTCCGAGATAGGCCCTGATGACGCCGTGGTCGGCGAGCACTTCCGCCGGCGTGCCCTCCGCAATCTTGGCGCCGGAGTTCATGACGATGCAGCGGTCGCAAAGGCTGCGGATGGCGTGCATGACGTGCTCGACAATGATGATGGTGCAGCCCTCGGCGCGCAGCTGTCCGATCAGCGAAATGCCGATTTTCAGTTCCGTCGGGTTCAGACCGGCGAGCCATTCGTCAAGCAGCAGGACCTTCGGATCCGATGCCAGCGCGCGCGCCAGCTCGACGCGCTTCTGGTCGATATAGGTGAGCGCCGATATCGGGGAATTGCCGGCATTCGGCAGACCGACCCGCCGCAGCAGTGCGTGGGCATAGTCATCGAGCTCCTTGCCCCACCGCCGGGCGTGACCGAACACTCCGCCGGCGCTGACGTTTTCGAGCACAGTCATCGCCGGCAGCATTCGCACCAGCTGGAAAGTACGGGCCACGCCTTTGCTCGCCACTTTGCTGGCGCCGGTCCCGGAGATCTGATGGCCGTAAAGTTTGATGCTGCCGGAATTCGGCTTGAACGCGCCGGAGATCAAATTCATCATCGTGGTCTTGCCGGAGCCATTGGGCCCGATCAGGCCTAAAACCTCCTTCTCGACGAGGCCGAACGACATGTTGTCGACGGCGACCAGGCCGCCGAAGCGCTTCGACACGGCAGCGGCGGATAAAGCTTCGTTTGCCGCGAGCTCAGGCATGATCGATATTCCGCTGCAGCAATTTCTTCAGCGGGGCGAACGCGCGCTGCAGCGGACCTCTAGCCGAACCGCCGCGGCCACGCCAGGCATCCTCGATCAGCCCGGTAATGCCGTTCGGTATGACATAAACAATGAGCAGGAAGCACACGCCGAGCAGCAGCGTCGTTTGGTTGGGGAACTCGATCGCGATCGCCTCCCACACCAGCACGAAGGGAATAACGCCGAGCAGCGGCCCCCATAGGCGGTGCGTGCCGCCGAGCAGCGCCATAATAACAACCTGAAATGAAACAAACGGGTTGAATGCGACCACCGGTTCGACATAACCCCAACGCGGGGCGACAAGAGCCCCGGCGACCGAGGCGAACGCGCTGGAGATGACGAACAAAACGACCTTGGCAAGCGCGGTGTTGATGCCGCAATGGACGGCGACGACCTCATCGTTACCGATAATGCGCAAAGCGAAACCGAGACGCGACCGCCCAATCCACCAGCCGACGAGATAGACCACGGCGGTGAGCAGCAACAGCTGCCAGTAGTATTCCGACTCACTGCGCTCGATCGTGACATAAACTCCGCTCATCGTGCCCAGCACGTGCTGCAGCCACGTCATGATCTGGCGCACGAGTTCAGCGAGGCCGAGGGAGAAGATAACGAAATAGACGCCGGAAACGCGCAGCGTGGCGAGGCCGACAACCGCGGCCAACGCCGCGCCGGCACCGCCGGCCACCAGGATCAGCACCGGATATGGCAGAATCTCGATGCCGCCCGCCACCGTGTACATGCCGATACCGAAGAACGCGGCGGTCGACAGCGCGATGTAGTTGGTCGGCCCGGAGAACAGCAGCCACGACGTGGCGAGCGCCGCGTACATCGCAATGTTAATTGCCAGTTGCAGCGGATAGCCGCCGAACACGAAGGGCACCAGCGCGGCAAGCACAAAGATCGCGGCGCTGATCAGGAGCTTTCGGAGCTCGATGCCGCTCAAACCCACGCCCGGGCGCACCGCCGGCCGGGTATCGGCGAGATTGCTCACGCGGTCCGCCTCCCGAGCAAGCCCTCGGGCCGGACCAAGAGGACGATCATGAACAGAACGTAGGCGGATGCGAGCGTGAGGCCCGGATCGACCAAACTTGCAACGGCGGTTTCAGCCAAACCGAGGATGAATGCGGCGAGGATCGTGCCGCGGATATCGCCGACGCCGCCGAGAATGACGATGATCAGCGCTTTCAACGTGAAGACGACGCCATAGGAGGCGTCGAACGTCAGGTACATGCTGAGCAATACACCGCCCGCCGCCGTCACCGCCCCGCCGAGCGCGAAGGCCAGCGCCGAGGCGCGCGCGACGTTGATCGAAACGAGACCCGCCGCCGAGGGATTGACGGAGATGGCGCGCAGCGCCAGCCCGGCGCGGGTCTTATGCAACCAAACATACAGTCCGACGCAAAGCACGACGGAACAGAGAAAGGCGACGACGCGGTTCAGCCCGTAGCGTTCGCCGAAAATGAAAACCGCCTCCGACAGATAGGCGTAATCGGTGTACTGCGCGCCGAACACGGCGACCATGATACCGATGAAAATAAAGCTGAGCCCGAATGTGGCGAGGATGCTGTCGACTTCGAGCTTGCCCTGGTTTTTGGCGCGGCGCACCAGCGGCAGAATCAACACGCGGTAGATCGCCCAGTTCAAGGCGAAGGCGAGCGGGACGACAAACAATAGCGCCAGCAGTGGGCTCGTTTTCGTCCCGGCATAGAACCAGAAGGCGCCGAAGGCGCCTGCGATCAACATCTCGCCATTGGCGAGGTTCATGATGCGGGCGACGCCGTACTGCAGCTGCAAGCCCATTGCCATCAAGGCATAGGTGCCCCCGAGCAGCAGGCCAATGATGATGATGTCCATGTCAGCCTTGATGGACCGATTACGGTTGCCCGGTGAGCGGATAGCCGAGGTGGGGCAGCCTACCGTGATCAGTTCAACGTCGTCTCCGGCCCCGTTTCGGACCGGAGACGATCGCGATACCTCATTCAGCTAAGCGACGCGTGTCCCACGCTCGCCCAGTGCGGACCCCTCAAGTCCAACTGCTCTTCAGCTTGACCTGCGAGTAACTGGAGTTGGCGAAGCCTTCGCCGTTCACGGCGCTGAAGAACCCGCCCTGCCACTGGCCGACCGTGTAGACCTTATCGAGGATTTGGCCGGGAAGCTCGACTTCACCGACCAGCGTCTTGAACTTGCGATTGCGGAAATGGTCCGCGATCGCCTGCCGATCGGTGGTGCCGACGGCTTCAATCGACTGCGTCAGCATTTGCAGCATCGAATAATAGAACGGGCTGCCCCAATAATCGGCATCGACCTTCGTCACTTCCTTGTGTCGCTTGTAGAAGTCGCGGATTTCCGGCGAGTCGACGACGCCACCGGCGCCGAGGATGCTTTCAGTACCCGGAATGCCGCCGAAGGCCTGAAAGCCGCAACCAACGGCGCAATAATACGCCTTGACCTTGAGGGCTTCGACCTTGGCAGCGGCCTGAAGGCCGAACGTATCCGGCGGATAGGACCAGGCGACGAACGCGTCGGGATTAGCCGCACTGGCTGCCTTGATCACCGGTGTGTAGTCTTGGGTCCCCAATGGGTACGACTTGTCGTAGACGATCTCGAAACCGGCTTCTTTGAAAAGCGGCCGGCCGGCATTGGCGAGCTCGATACCGAAATCGTCGCCGACGTTGACGGCCGCAACCTTGTTGCCGATCTGGCCGCTGTCTTTCAGCTTCTTCAGCACGCCGATCGTGCCCTTGGCGTAGGCGGTGGTCGACGACTGGAACATGAAGAAGCCGGGATACTTCTTGACGATCGATGGCCCTTGATCGGTGACGCAAGCCTGCGTGAGCTGCGGATAGCCGTGCTTGGCAAACGTCGGCGCGGTGGCGAGATTGAAGCCGGTGGCATAGACGCCGCCGATCCAATCGCACTTGTCGACGGTTGCCGCGCGCTCTACCGCCTTGATGGCTTCGGGCGGCGCCGTTCGATCGTCATATTCGATAATCTGGATTTTACGTTGTCCGTCCTTGAGCTTGAGACCGCCACTCTCGTTAACCTCGTGAGCCCAGAGCTGATAGGGCGGAAAATGTGTGATCGCAGCGCCGGGCGCGAGCGGCCCGGTCTTTGCTCCGATCACGCCGACTTTGTAAGTGCCGGCGTCCGCACTAGCTACCCGAACAAACGGCGCAGCTACGGCGGTTGCGGCAGAATATTTTAGAAACTCGCGACGGCGCATGAAAATCCTCCCCTGGGGTTTGATCGCGCTGCTGCCGGAGTTGTCGTCCCCGGTCTTTCTTGTCAGTAAACATGATACCGCTATAGGGTCGTGTTGCCTAGAGCAAGGCTTAAGCACACCATTACCAACAACGCTTGGGCCAACTAAAAAAGAGGCGGAATGGGCGGCGGTTTGAGGCATAGGATTGCCCACCGTGAGACGCCCAACACATTAACCACACGGCGATTGATTTCCGGGTGGCCGCCCGAAGACGTGTCTAAAAAATAATCAGGGACCGTAGCCGCAAAAATAATCAGGGACGGTAGCCGCACTTTGTGCTGGCTCGCCGGCCCGGTCAACCTGAAGCTGAGATGACCGCGGCACGCGCGTTGCGTTAGCGATATGCGGCAGCTCAGCCGGCGCCACCGGGATCGAGCTCGTATTTCTTGCACATCTTGCGCACGATCTCGACGTCCTTACCGCCGGCGATCAGACCGACCACCGCGGAGGAAACTTTGCCGCCCCTCACGTTCGCTTCGACGATATACGCTTGCCACCCGTTGTAGGCGGGGAACGGACTCTTGGCGTTCACCATGCCGCAATAATTGACCGCGCCATCTCCGGCGGCGCTGATCTGCGGCCAACGGAATTGCGCGGTGCCTGGATCTTTGATCGACAGGCCGACGGCATCGCTGATGACCTTTTTTTCCGGCAACGTCAGTTCGCGCAAGCCCTGGCCGCTGCCGGCCGAGTTGGCGTGCAATCCGAGCAGCCCCTCGGCTGTTGACGAAGACGCGGACGAAGACGAGGACAGCGTGGAACCGGTGCAGCCGACAAGTGCAAGTCCGGCTGCAAAAACCAGCATCGCGCGAAACGCGGAGTCGCGTTCCCGCTGCCAATTGCGTGCGATCTTCATCGAGCCATAGTCTTCCGTGGTGATGGGGTGCGGCGCATCTTAGCCTGCACACCGCCACCACAACAATCCCGGAAATGGAGTTCTTGCGTCCGCCCCAAGCTATAGGTCCTGTAGCCCGGGAGGCATATCGTCGTCATCCTTCGGCTATTCGGCAGCGCCAGTTTTAACGCCGCCGGTTTCGCCTCGATTCGCCGTGCTGCCGCCTCTTGAATGCTCGCGGCCCCTTTGCCAAGTGAAAGCCCATGCCACGCGTCGTCGGCATAGACCACCTCGTCCTCAGTGTCAGCGATTTCCGGCGCTCGAAGGCGTTCTATGACAAGGTGCTCGGCTTCCTCGGCTTCAAGCGCAAATACGATTACGCGGATATGGCGGGCTGGAGCAACGGCAAGACGCTGTTCTGGATCGCCGCCGCCTCCCCAGGCAGCAAACGGCGATATCGCAAAGGCGACGTCGGTTTTCACCATTATGCGTTCGAGCTGTCGAGCCGCGCCGATGTTGACGCGCTCGGTGCGTTTCTCAAGAAGAACGGCCTGACCGTCCTCGACCCGCCCGGCGAATATTATGACCGCAATTACTATGCGGTCTATTTCGCCGATCCGGACGGCATGAAGCTCGAAGGTATGATTTGGACGCCCCTGAGAGCGAAGCCGAATAAGAAGCCGCGAAAGACGCCTGCCCGCACTTCTAGCTCAACCGGTCGCGCTCAACATTAACGGCGCATGCGCGACTACGGCGTTGCGGCCGCGGCGCTTGGCGTCATAAAGCGCGCGGTCCGCGGCTTCGACCAAGTCGGCGGCAGATTGTTGCCTTTCCGGCACCAGCGAAGCTACTCCAACGCTGATGGTCACGAGCCCGCAGGGAGCTTCGGCATGGGTGATCAGCAAATTTTCAATCGCCCTTCGTGCTTGCTCGCCCAATGCCGTCGCGCGCGCGGTATTCAGTCCCGGCAACAGCACCGCGAACTCTTCGCCGCCGTAGCGCGCAACGAGCACAGCTTCGTGCAAG